>NZ_JBEOXU010000003.1:0-110759 GCF_040296725.1 Streptomyces sp. NPDC002044 | reverse complement strand
CCGCCGCTCGCGCCCCAGATCAGGACGTTGTCGCCCTGCTTCATGCCGGCGCCGTTGCGGGAGACCAGCTGACGGTAGGCGGTGGAGTTCACCAGCCCCGAGGCGGCGGCCTCCTCCCAGCTCAGGTGCCTGGGCTTGGGCATCAGCTGGTTGGACTTGACCAGGGCGATCTCCGCCAGGCCGCCGAAGTTGGTCTCGAAGCCCCAGATGCGCTGCTCGGGGTCCAGCATGGTGTCCCCGTGACCGTCCGGGCTCTCCAGTTCGACGGACAGGCAGTGCGCGACGACGCGGTCGCCCGGCCTCCACGCGTTGACGCCCGCGCCGGTGCGCAGGACGACGCCGGACAGGTCGGAGCCGATGACGTGGTACGGCAGGTCGTGCCGCTTGGCCTGCGGTGACAGCCGGCCGTACTTCTCCAGGAAGGCGAAGGTCGGGACCGGCTCGAAGATCGAAGTCCATACGGTGTTGTAGTTCACGGAGCTTGCCATCACGGCGACGAGGGCCTCACCCGGCCCGGGCTCCGGAACCGCCACCTCATCGACGTGCAGGGACTTGCGCGGGTCCTTCGCCGCGCTGTCCATTCCTTCGAAGAGAGCCGTCTCGTCCTTGTGGACGGTCACCGCCCGGTACGAATCGGGCAGGGGCAGTGCGCCGAAGTCGGCCGCGGTGCCGTCCGATGCGAGGATCGCATCGCGAATGTGGTTCACACTGAGCCTCCGGCGAAGGGGGAGTCGGCGGGCGTCCGGGGAGACCGGCGGTCAGTACACGCCCTCGATCACCGCTTCGCCGCCGAAGGTGTCGACCGGGGACGGAGACGACACGGAGTCGCCGATCTGCCCGGGCAGCCCCGCCACCCGTATGACGGTGTCCCGCTCCAGGTTGTTCGGCAGGAACATGCCCTTGCTGACGTGGTTCATCACGATCTGCCCGCGCCGGCCGTACGGGACGGCCTCACCGGTGGCCGGATCGACGACGCCGAAGGTGACGACCGGGCTGCGCGGGTCGTACACGATGTCCTCGTCCGGCCCGAGACCGGGACGCTCGTGCGCACTCTCGAGGATCAGGAGGCTGCCGTACCGGCTCAGCATCCGCACCTTCGGAAAGTAGTCGTGCTGCAACTCGAAGCGCTCCTCCACGGTCATGTGCGCCCCGCCCCAGAAGACCAGGTCGACCTTGGAATTGATCAGTTCGACGAGATGGGGGTGGCGCGTGCAGGCCCGCAGCAGGGGAGGCGTGGTCACCAGCAGCCCGATCCGCTGCGTGGTGAGGATGTGCTCGGCCTGGCCGAGGAGGTGGTCGACGTAGGCCGCCGC
Source organism: Streptomyces sp. NPDC002044 (assembly GCF_040296725.1). Classification (NCBI taxonomy): domain Bacteria; kingdom Bacillati; phylum Actinomycetota; class Actinomycetes; order Kitasatosporales; family Streptomycetaceae; genus Streptomyces; species Streptomyces sp. NPDC002044. Next base: position 109,446 of record NZ_JBEOXU010000003.1, on the reverse strand, counting down.
CTGGTCGGTCTCACCTCGGCCGATCAGCTTCTTGACCCACCGGGGGTCCATGTCGATGGAGAACTTGATGGTGTTCTGACGCTCGGCGATGTAGTCGTACATGCCGCCGATCTTGTGGGGGCCCGTCGGGGTGAGCACCAGGATGTTCCCCGGCTCGCGGTCCGCGAACTGCGGTCCGTGCAGCATGCGGTGAATCGCGCTCTCGATCCAGTCGGGCATGAGGATCGCCCGCTTCGGCGCTCCGGTCGTCCCGCCGCTCTCGAAGACCCTCGGTGCCCCGGTACCGGGTCCGTACCCGCGCGGGATGAGGTCCTCCACCGGTACCGTCCGCAGTTCGTCCACGATGTTGGGGAACCGCTTCAGGTCGTCGAAGCCGCGTACGTCGGCGATCGGGTCGAAGTCCAGCCGGTCCGCCCTCCCGAGCCAGAACGCCGATCCGGTGTCCTCCCCGAAATGCCAGCGCATCGCCGTGCGAAGGTACTCCTCGGGATCCGCGACATCGGCCGAGGGATCCAGCACGTCCCAGTTCCGGTCTTCCGCTGTCCCACTCATGGTTCCCTTCCCTTGTCTGTTTCAGCGGGCTCGGGTCCCAGAGACCCCAGAACCTCGTCGGTGTGCTCGCCGAGCCGCGGGCCCGCCCAGCGGACGCTTCCCGGAGTGGCGGAGAGCCGGAAGGGCACGTTCTGCATGAGGACGGAACCGAGTTCGTCGTCGGGAACGTCGACCACCACCTCCCTGGCCTGGAAGTGCGGGTCCTTCAGGACATCGTCGACCTCGTAGATGGGGGCCACAGCGGCCTCCACCGCCTCGAACTCGGAGATGACCTGGTCGCGGACGCGCGCTCCGATCCACCGGGACACGGCGTCGTCCACCACGTCACGGTGCGCGACCCGGCCGGCTCCGGAAGAGAACCACGGTTCCTCGGTCAGGTCCGGCCTGCCGACGAGCCGCATGACGCGCTCCGCCACCGATTGCGCGGGGGCGGACACCGCCACCCATCGGTCGTCCGCGCAGCGGTAGACGTTGCGCGGGGCGTTGCTGTGGGAGAGGTTTCCCACGCGTTCCGGCTTGATCCCGAGCTTGTCGAAGACCGGAAGTTGCGCGCCGAGTGCGCCGATCATCGATTCCGTGATCGCGACATCGGCGACCTGTCCGCGACCGGTCCGTCCCCGGTCATGCAACGCGATCATCGTCGCGTAGGCGGCCTGCACGCCGGTGAAGGCGTCGGCCAGCGGGAACGGGGGCAGCAGCGGCGGTCCGTCCCGGTCTCCGGACATCGCGGCGAGTCCGCTCATCGCCTCGGCGAGCGTCCCGAAGCCGGGCCGGCTCGCGTAGGGGCCGTCCTGGCCGAAGCCGGTCACCCGGGTCAGGACCAGCCGTGGATTGACCTGTTCCAGGACCTCGGGGCCTATGCCCCAGCGCTCCAGTGTGCCTGGCCGGAAGTTCTCGATCACGACATCCGCCCGCGCCGCAAGCCGCAGGAAATGCTCGCGGCCCGCGGGGTCCTTCAAGTCGAGGACCACGCTCTTCTTGTTGCGGTTGGCGACCTTCCACAGCAGAGGCACGTCCTCGTACGCGTGACCGAAACGCCGCAGTGGGTCGCCGGAAGGGTGCTCGATCTTGATCACTTCGGCGCCGTAGTCGCCGAGCAGGGCCGCAGCGAACGGTCCGGCGAGCAGGGTGGCGATGTCGATGACCGTGATGTCCGCCAGGGGAAGGACACGCGTCTGCGGCACGGGGACTCACGCGGCCTTTCGTCGGCCCGGCGGCCGCAGGAGCCCCAGCCGGTCACGCAGCGAACCGTCCGCGGGCTGTACGGCGCCTCCCCGCAGCGCTGTGGCGCGTTCCAGCACCGCACTGTGGGCGGCGTCCGCCGGTCCCCGCGGCGCCAGGAGGACGAAGCCGTCGGCGATGTCGGTCCGGAACAGCTCGTCGGGCCCGTCAGCCGGAACCTCCAGGACGAACCGTACGTCGGTCTCGGCCCGGCCGTGCCGGCCCGCCGCTGCCCGGACGGTCTTGCTCATCTCCGCGGCCTCGGTCCCCCGCTCGGCGGGGAGCACGGCCACGTCGGCGGCCCGTCCGGCGAACTCCGCGTCCTCGACCGTGAGGAGCCGGTGGACCAGGACCGGGTGCCCCTGTGGGGGCCGGGCGATGTTGAGCGGTCCCGCGACGTCGAAGTGCTCGCCCTTGTGGTCGAGCGCCTGGAGCCGGTCGGGGAGGAAGTAGACCCCGGACTCGCGGTCGCGCAGAAACGCGTCGTCCTGGAAGCTGTCCCACAGCCCGGTCAGGACGTGCGTGAACTCCTCGGTGCGCCCCAGCTGGCGCGCAGGCGAACCCGGCTGTCCCGGACCGTAGTTGGCGGTCTCGTGGTCGTCGCTGGGCGCGGCCGGCTGCCATCCGGCCCAGCCGCCGCTCAGGTAGTCGACCGTGGCCAGCAGCCTCGCGACGTGGTAGGGCTCCAGTTGTCCGGTGGACAGGGTCGTGACGATCCCGATCCCATCGGTCGCGACCGCCAGGGCCGCGGCGAGCGTGCCGGCCTCGAACTCGCCGATGCCGGCGGGGCCGGCGGCCTGGCGGTCGCCGATCAGCAGGGCGTCTATGCCGACCCGCTGTGCGGAGCGCACCCGCTCGACCGTCCGCCGGTAGGCCGTCCGGCCCGGCCCGCCGTCCTCCTGGGCGGTGAGCAGCTGAGCGAAGAGCAGCATCCCGTTCATCTCCTACCCGCCGTGGCCCCGTGGCCCGGCACGTTCAGTCCGAGGTTGTCGCGCAGCGTTCCGTCGACATACGAGGTGCGCACCAGCCCCCGGCGCCGAAGCTCGGGCACGACCTGTTCCACGAAGTCATCCAGGGATCCGGGCAGGTAGGGGAAGTCGACGATGAAGCCGTCGGCCGCCCCCCGCGTGAACAGTTCCTCCATGTGGTCGGCGAGCTGCTCGGGGGTCCCCGCGACGATGTCGCCGGCCTGCCGGAGCGACAGCTGACGCAAGGTGAGACCTTCCCGGCGGGCGAGGTCCATCCACCGCTGCGCCGTGCTGTGCGAGTGATTGGCCACCGGGAGGTCGGGTACCGGTCCGTCGAGCGGATACCCGGTCAGGTCCACGTCGCCGAGCTGGTCCTGCAAGGCCCGCAGCGCGACGATGTCCGGCATCAGCTCCTGCAGCTCGCGGAGCCGGTCCTTGGCCTCGGCCTCGGTGCCGGCGACGATGGGCTGCAGGCCGAGCCAGATCTGTATCTGCTCGGGAGCGCGGCCGTACTCACCCGCGCGACGCTTCAGGTCGGCATAGAAGTCCTGCGCGTCCGACGTCCTGGTGTGCCGGGTGAACAGCACCTCTCCGTGCCGGGCGGCGAAGTCCCGGCCCACCGGGGACGCACCGGCCTGGAAGAGCACGGGGCGTCCCTGCGGGGGCTGCGGGACGTTGAGCGGACCGCGGACCTGAAAGAACCGGCCCTCGTGCTCGACGGGCTCTTTGCCGTTGGCCCACAGGCGGTTCACGACCGAGACGAACTCCTCGGCTCGCGTGTAGCGCAGGTCGTGCTCCATGTGATCGGAGAAACCGAAGTTGCGCGACTCCCACGGGGCGGCGGAAGTGACGATGTTCCATCCGGCCCGGCCCCCACTGATGTGGTCGAGCGAGGCGAACTTGCGGGCTATGTCATAGGGGGTGTTGTACGTGGTCGTCGCCGTCGCCGCCACCCCGATGTGCTCGGTCACCGCGGCGTAGGCGGCGAGCAGCGCGAGCGGCTCGAAGTGTTCGTTGCGCGCCGTCCGGCTCAGGTGCTCGACATCGGTACCCCACAGGGCGACCACGTCCGGGACGAAGACACAGTCGAACAGACCGCGTTCGAGCGTCTGCGCATTCTTCTGGTGGAAGGCGAAGTCGAGCTGGGCATCGGCCCGGGTCGCCGGATGCCGCCACGCGGCGATATGCCCGCCCGGGCCGTCGATGATGGCCCCGAGCCGTAGAAATCTCTCCTGCTGCGCCATTTGCTTTCCTATCGAATCTCGACGTCAGCCCATTTGGGAAAACAGCTCGGTGGCCGTCTTCACATGCGGTCCGCTCCGGGGGCCGGGTGTGAATCGCGCCGGCATCTTCACATAGCCGTTGATCTGGCCGACCGTCGAATAGCGCTCGGCCTCCCCTTCGACTAGGTGGTAGTCGGGGAGGCGCCGCAGCACTTCCCCGATGACCACCTCGAAGTCCATGCGGGCGATGTGCCGGCCGATGCAGCGGTGCACACCGATCCCGAACGCCGCCTGCCTGCGCGCGTCGCGGTCCAGGTCGATGAGGTCCGGCTGGGGGAACAGCCGCGCGTCGAGGTTCGCGGCGGCCCACGAGAGGAGCACCCGGTCGCCCGCGTTGACGGGGCAGCCGCCGATCTCGGCATCCTCCATGACGGTCCGCCCGGCGCCCATCACCGGCGTGAAGTAGCGGAGGAACTCGTCGCAGGTTCCCGGGATCAGTTCCGGCGCTTCGATCAGCCGGCGCCGGTCGGCCCGGTTGCGGTCGAGGTGGTCCAGCGTCGACGCGAGCAGTGCCGTGGTGGTGTCCACTCCGCCCGGGATGACGGCGTTGCACGTGGCCAGGATGTCCTCGTCCGAGATCCTGCGCCCGCCGATCTCCAGCTGGGTGAGGAAACTGATGAAGTCGTTCCCCGGGTTCGCCCGGCGCTTCGGGATCAGCTCGCGCACGGTCTCGATGAGCTGCGCGAAACCGGCTTCCACACGGTCGAACTCCGGTGTGCCCGGGTGGGTGTACACCAGCGCGTGCACGACGTCCGCGTACAGCCGCCAGTCGTCCATGGGCAGCCCGACGATGTCCAGGGTGATCAGTGCGGGTACGGGGTTGGAGAGGTCCATGACGAGATCGATCTCGCCGCTCTCGATGTGCTGGTCGACGCACCATTCGGCGTACCGGGCGATGCGCGGCCGCAGTTTGCGAGCCTCGGTCGGCGAGAAGAAGCCGTTCAGCGCCTTGCGCCACTCGAGGAACTCGGGCGGGTCGATCTCCAGCGGGAGCCCGCGGAACGAGGACGCGGGCACCACGGTGCCCTGGGGCCGGCCGGGCTTGTTGGGGAGTTCATGGGCGGAAGAGAAGAGCTGGGGCTGATGCGCCACCTCCGAGACCTGCTGAAAGCCGGTCACGAGCCAGAAGCCGCCGTGATGAGCACTGTGCGCCACCGGGCAGTGCGTGTTCATGGCGATGTTCGTTGCCCACGGGTCGCTGGCGTACTCCGCCGAGTGATGGTCGAAGTCAACTTCCGGCGCTGTATCGGGCATTCTCATCCTCGGGTCGACCGACTGGTGCGGGGAACGTCACATCAGTTACTAGTCGGTCGGATCACCGGCGTAAAGTGAACCTTCGTACACTCCAAGTAAACGTGAACAAAAGTTCAATTCACAATGCGGGGCCGCGTATAGGTAAATACTGACGGCCGCATCGAGACCGCCGTGTTCCGCCGGATCCCCGGGCCCGGAAGAAATCCGGTCCTGGGGTGGGATGTCCGGTCATCACCACCGGCGCCACTTCGGAGGGAGGCACGTCGCTTGTCGTTCACCGACCGTCAGTTCCCCAGCCCGCTCGCCGTGGGGACGACGTACGATCCACCCGACGGCGATGGCGCGCTGGTGGTCGGGACCAGCTCCGGTGACGTGCACGGGTTCCTCGACCGGGGGGTGCCGAACTGGCGGGGTGTCCCCTACGGGCGGATCCCCGAGCGCTTCCGTCCGCCGGTGGCGGCCACGCGCGCGGGGCCGGTCGACGCGAGGGAGTGGGGGCCGGTCAGCTGGCAGGTGCCGATGGCCGCCACACCGGGGCGGTGGAGTCCGCTCTACCCGGACGCGGTGAAGAGCGAGGAGTGCCTCAACCTCAACATCTGGTCGGCACACGCGGACCGTTCCCGCCCGAAGCCCGTCCTGGTCTGGTTCCACCCGGGTCGGCACATGGTCGGTGGAAACATGCCGACCGTCGACCCCTGGACCCTCGCCGCCCGGCACGACGTCGTCGTCGTCTCGGCGAACTTCCGTCTGGGCCCGTGGGGTTGGCTCCACCTGGGCACGCTGGACCCGGAGTTCGCCGACAGTCTCAATCTCGCCGTCCGCGACCAGTTGCTGATGCTGCGCTGGGTGCGGGACAACATCGCCGGATTCGGCGGAGATCCCGGCAACGTCACCATCTTCGGACTGTCCACCGGCGGCTCGGACGTGGCCACTCTCCTGAGCGTCCCGGCGGCCCGGGGCCTGTTCCACAAGGCCGCGGTCTACAGCGGTACGGCGGAGCACACGATCGAGCCCGCGCAGGCCCTCGCCACCGCCGAACGGTTCCTCGACGCAGCCGGTTCACTGGTCGGTTCGGCCGCCGACCTGCGCCGGCTCAGCAACGTGGCGCTCCGGCACATCCACCTCAAGGCCCTCCGAGCGGGCCCGCTCCAGTACGAGCCGGTGGTGGACGGAGACCTCGTCCCGGAGTCTGCGCTGCGGAGCCTGGCGCGGGGCGGCGCCGCGGGCGTTCCGCTGCTCCTGTCCGTCACCTCCGACGAGGCGAGGATCCTCGATCTGGCTGCCGGGCCGGCGGTCGATGACAAGTGCGCCGCGCTCGCCGGTCCGGGGCGTCACGCCCCGCATGACGAGAAGCTGGCGTTCCTCTCCCGGACCCTCTACTACGAGCCGATGGAACGTCTGCTGGCCACGGTGCACGGCGCGGGTGGGACCTGCTGGGCGCAGGTCTTCGACTACCACCCGACGACCTCACATCTCGCGGGGAATCCCGCCGTGGCGGGCAGAGCCGTCCACGGAGCCGACACCGCGGCCCTGTTCGGCGACGCCCACGGCAGCGCGGGCGATGCGCAGGACCGTACCGCCATCGCTGACGTGCAGCAGGGCCTGATCGAGCTGGCCGGACACGGCCGGCCGTCCTGGCCGGGCTACAGCCCGCACGCCCCCCTGGCGAGGTGGATCACCGCGGGTGGTCCGGGCGGAACGCGTCTGGGCCCGCTGCCCTGACCGGCCAGCCGTGCGCGGGAACGGACAGCATGATCTTGTACGCGGCCGTCTCTCCCGGCTCGCCCACCCGACGTCCCTCCGCTTCCACCCAGGCGTGCGCGGCGAACGGAGACGTGATGACTCCGGTGCACCAGGTGGGCCAGGTGCCACCCAACCGGCACAGCACCGCCGTCGCGATGGAACGGTCCAGGCAATAGCGGCCGGCGCAGCGCGTGCTGACGGCGACGACATGGCGGCGAGCGCGTAACGCCGCTTCGTAATCTGCGGCTTTCGCTCCCCGGCTCATGAACGTCAGTACCGCACGCAGGCGACGGGGCCGCAGATGAACCAGTACGCGGGAGAGCGCGACGGCGAAGATGACGAGCGGCAGTCTGCCGGGGGAGGGTGTGAGGGAGTCGCTCTGAAGCGTTTGGCCAGGGCTCATGACACGCTCACTATCTTTGCGCCGGCCAGCTGTTCCAGCAGCGATCTCACATCGGCAGAGGCTCTTTCTTCCGTCACGTCATGGGAGGAAGCCAGTTGCGCTGACACCTCTTGCGGGGTGGCGCCGGCGAGCAGACCGGAGAGGATCCTGGCGCCGGTGATGTTGAGCTGCCAGTATCGCCCGGTGCGTTCGTCCAAGATGACCATGCCGTCATCAGACGAGCAGAGGGAGATGTCCTTCCGGAGGGATGTGGACGTCATGATCCCACCTCCTTGTGGCTGGATTCCATGTACCGGGGGGTGGGGAAGGCGGATAGATCGCGGAGCCATTCTTCCGCCCCCAGTGTGTTGTTGAGCTGAGCGGCTCCGCCGCTCAGCAGATAGGGATTCAGCATCGCCCGACGCATGTTCTCTCGATCGACGATCCCCATTTCGACCAGGAGTGAGGTGTCGACCCAAGAGGCGAGATCTCGCTGATGTGACCGCAGGCCGGCGAACCACTCCTGCCCGCAGTGGTCTTTTGATTCCCGTCGGAGGTGCGTCTCGGGAACGATTCCACGCATCGCGGCGGCCAGCAAGGGCTTGTACGACCACGGGGCACGTGCCTGGTCCGGGCGCACCGACAAGCACGCGTTGACCACCCCGTCATCGCAGTAGGGGCTTTCGATCCTCAGACCCTCGTCATCCGACGTGTGCGCAAGGAGTTTGGCGACGGCACCCGCCTCCTGCACGTGCTTGATCCACGCGTGCCGCCATGCAACGGGTGCCAGCGGCTCGACCTCGTGGGAAGCGGTCCTCAAGAGGCCCCGGAGCAGTTCGACGGACACATCGCTCGCCCAAGGCGGCAGCTGGGGGCGATATCCCCAGGGCTCTGGAGTCTCGTCCAGAGCATCGCGTTCGCGCAGGCGTCCACCCGCCTCGGCCAGCCACGTGGAGTAGGGACGCCGGTCCAGAAGAAGGTGGCCCGTCGCTTTTAGACTCCACCGATTGTGCGCACGCCATCCGGAGACGTGACGCAGCGCGGTCCAAGGATTTTCGCGGAGTACGTGGCGAAGATAGGAAACAGGAGGCTGTACGACATGGTCCCCGCCATGTCCACTCAGGCGCATGGACGCTCCGAGGGAACGTATCGCGTGGGAGATCCTGCCCGAAGACGCTCTGTCCCACTGGAGCGCGAAAGGCTCGTCAGATGGTTCGTGACGAATCCCCATCCCAGTGAAGAATCCGGGCAAGTCCCCTGACTCAAACAGCAACGTATCGGCATTCTTCAGGCGCTCGTGAGTCGTGAGCGCGTAAGCGTGGTCCTCGTTCCCCGGAGCGCTCCAGCGCACGGTGGAAGTGACCAGCCGGGCGCCGGACTCGGCTGCCAGGTAGCAGAGCGAGGTGGAATCCATCCCTGACAGATCGACCCCGAGGAGTTCGCCGGGGCGCAGGCGGGCCGAGACGGCCGCGCGCAATTCATCCCGCAGCAGCGCGGATCCCTCGGCCAGTGTCAGCTCGGCGGGAGGCGCCTGCCACCAGGTGGCTGTCCTGTGGCTTCCATCGCGTTCGACGGTGAGGGATTCTTCCACCGGCAGGGAATGAACTCCCGTCCACATGGAACGTCCCGCGACCGGATGCGGCAGGACCGGGAAAGCGATTCTGGCAGCCAGCTGTTCCCTGTCGATTTCGGCGCTCTTCAGCCAGGCCAGAGTGCGGGCCCGGTCAGCACCGATGGTGGCGCCGTCGATCGAGGTGTGATAGATCCTTCGAGCACCCGATGCGCTACCCCGGGCATATCCCGTTCCCCTGCATGATCCCACGACGGAAAAGCTTCCACGTGCGCCCTCCAGCGCATGCTCGATATCGCTGACACGGTTCACTTTTTTCATCCGGGAAGACAATTCCCCCGAAGAGAGGGAGTGCGTCCCGATCAGTGCCAGCATCCTGTCTCCGCGAGTGCAGACGCAGTCGATCTCGCCCCGGCTGCCCATGAGCCAGGGCCGTTGCGAGGGGTAGGGGATGACCCGTTCCGCGCGCGCCTGCAATCTGCTGACGATTTCGGGCGGGACGTCTCGGTCCGGGAGAATCACGAACCACGGATGTCGCCTGTCGCCTCTGGATGGAGAGCCCACCACCACTCCGCTTCCGCTTGGTTTTCGCTGGTGCCGTGGCCGGAACGGTCCACCGGTTCGGCACCCCCTTCCGGCCACGACACTGGCAAAACGATGGCGGCCGAGAGGTGCGCCTCATCTCTGAACTGTGCACTGACCTCGTGCGTGGGGCAGGGAGTCGCCGGCACCTCTCGGCCGCCCACCGACCGTTCTTACCCAGGTGCGTCTATGCGGTCAGGCGCCGAGATAGGAGAAGAATCCCTCGACGTAAGGGGCCCCATTTCCCTGGGTCTGCTCGTCGAAGTCGCCCATTGCCTCCAGAAGCGGCGCGATGTAGGCGATCGGCTCGTCAAACGCATCTGTTGATTCGATCATTTCCACACTCTCCCTGTTGTCTGGTTACCGGCTGTCCGGACCGCGGTTGCGGCCCGGAAGGCATGGGTGCCGTGGGGTCTCTGTGGGATTGCTTCCGCATGCAGCCCAGCGGGCCCTGGCGGCGTCCGGGCCCACGTGTGAGGGGCGGCACATATGGCCGGCGGGCGGAGCGGAACCGGCTGCGCCGGTGTAACCGCATGGGGTGGCCCACCCTAGAGACGCACATTCCAGTTTTCCTCATTCGGATTCCGTACTCCATTGCACTTTGGTACCTGTGGCCAAAGAGCGAAGGGAACACGTGTTCGAGAGTGGCAGAGCGCCGGCAGGCTGATCCACAACGAAACGTTGTGACAGGACGGAGCTCCGGTTGTTTGACCAGGCATCGTGCCGCTCGCTTAGCTCTCCCACGTTCGAGTAGGCATGGAAAGGAACGCGCTGAGCATGGTGGGCAAGGGGCCGTTGGGCCGACAGTTCGGGTGGCTGTGGGCGTCGTACGCGGTCAGCACGTTTGGCACGTGGCTCGCGTTCGACGCGTTCTCGCTGGTGGCGATCCTCGTGCTGGACGCCGGGCCGGCCGAGGTGTCGGCGCTGGCGGCCACGGGGCTCGCGGTCGGGGCGGTGGTCGCGGTGCCGCTCGGGCCGTGGGTGGAGTTCCGCCGCAAGAAGCCGGTCATGATCGCGATGGACCTGATCCGGTTCGTGGCATTGATGAGTATCCCCGCTGCCTACGCGCTCGGCCTGCTCAGTTTCGTCCAGCTGCTGGTGGTGTCCGTCGTCGTCGGTGCGGCCGACATCACCTTCAGGGCTGCCAGCGGCGCCTATCTGAAGATCCTCGTACGGCCGGAGGACCTGCTCGTCGCCAACGGGCGCTTCGAGTCCACGACCTGGACGGCCACCGTGCTCGGGCCGCCGGTCGGCACGGCCGCGATCGGGCTCTTCGGACCGGCGATGACCGTCGTCGCCAACGCCGTCAGCTATCTCCTCTCGGCCGCGGGAATCCGTGCGATCGGAGACAGTGAGCCGCGCCCCGTGCGTACCGGTACGGCGCGGCGGCTACGCCCCGGCGATCTGCTCGAAGGATGGCGCTACATCCTGGCCCATCCGGCCCTGCGTCCCCTGTTCTTCAACACGGTCCTGGTCAACGGCCTGATCATGGCGACCACCCCGTTGCTCGCGGTCCTGATGCTCGGCGACCTCGGCTTCGCCCCCTGGCAGTACGGCCTCGCCTTCGGCCTGCCCTGTGTCGGCGGCATCGTCGGCTCGCGGCTGGCCCGCCGACTGGTCGCGCGGTTCGGGCGCCACAAGGTCATGCTCACCGCAGGCACCCTGCGCGTGTGCTGGCCGATCGGGCTGGCGTTCATCCGGCCCGGCGCGGCCGGACTGGCCCTCGTCATGGCCGTCGAGCTGGGGATGATCACCTGCATGGGCGTGTTCAATCCCGTCTACGCCACCTACCGGCTCGACCAGACGCCGACGGACCGGGTCGCCCGCACCCTGTCGGCCTGGTCGGTCACGAGCAAGGCGACCGTCGCGGCCATGACCGGGGTGTGGGGGCTGCTGGCCGGGCTCACCGGCCCCCGCACAGCGATCGCCGTCGCCGGCTTCCTCATCCTGTTCACCCCCTTCCTGCTGCCCCGACGCGAGCACACGCCGCAGGACGAGCGAGAGCTGGTCCGCAGCCACGCGTGACCTGCCGTCACGCCCCACCCGGCGCGCGGCCCTGGCAGGGGTGATCGAACGGCAGGGGGGAGCGGTACGCCGGCAGCCGCCCGCGGGTAGCCCGACCGTGGGACCTGCCCCGGCCGAAAGGGGGCCGTGTGGCGCGCCGCCGCGTTTCGTCGCGGCGCGGGGTGATTTCGTCTGTGACCGGGCCGGTGGCCGCTCCTGTGCGCCCGCCGCGGACACGACTGAGGGCCGGCCCTTCTCCGTGCGTCGCCGGTCGGGCCTTCCTGCTGCGGGTGGGCGCTCCGTTCGACGTGCCTGAGGAGAGATCGTGGCCACCAGAGGTGACATGAGCAGCGCGGCCGGGTCCGTGCAGTTGCTCAGAGGCCAGAAGGCGCTGGTGACGGGTGGCAACTCGGGCATCGGCCTGGCGACCGCCGTCGCCCTGGGGCGGGCCGGAGCGGACGTCGTGGTCAACTACGTCGTCGGCGCGGACGAGGCGGAGAAGGTCGCGGCGCGGATCAGGGACTTCGGCGTCCGCGCCTACGCTCACCAGGCGGATGTGTCCGACGAGGACCAGGTGGTCGCCATGGTGGCCCGGATGGTGGAGGAGTTCGGCACCATCGACATCATGGTGGCGAACGCCGGCCTGCAACGGGACGCGGCGCTGACGGAGATGACGCTCGCCCAGTGGCAGAAGGTCATCGACGTCAACCTGACCGGCCAGTTCCTCTGTGCCCGGGAGGCCGCCAAGGAGTTCGTGCGGCGCGGCGTGGTGGAAGAGGTGTCCCGGTCGGCCGGGAAGATCATCTGCATGAGCTCGGTCCACCAGATCATTCCCTGGGCGGGACATGCCAACTACGCCTCCTCCAAGGGTGGTGTGAGCATGCTGATGCAGACGCTCGCCCAGGAGCTGGCCCCCCAGCGGATCAGGGTCAACGCGGTCGCACCCGGCGCGATCCGCACACCGATCAACCGCGACGCCTGGTCCACCCCCGAGGCCGAGGCCGACCTCCTGCGGCTGATCCCGTACCGCCGCGTGGGCGACCCGGACGACATCGCCAACGCCGTCGTCGCCATGGCCTCTGACCTCCTCGACTACGTCGTCGGCACCACGCTCTACGTCGACGGCGGGATGACGCTCTTCCCCGGCTTCGCCACCGGAGGCTGACCGCCCCTACGGGACCCGGGCCGCCGGGGGACGCGGGGGTGAGCGCACGCCGCGGGCCGGACACGCGCCCCGCGGGTGAGGACGGATCCACGGTGCCCCTGCGTCCGCGTCACGGCCCTCTCAGCCCCCGCCGTCCGCGGGCAAGACCAATGAGGCACACATGTTCAGCACAATGATCCACCTGGCGGAAGCGCCGCCCCAGCTCCTGCCGGCCCGTGAACTGATGGCCTTCACCCTCGGCTCGCACATCCTGCTGGTCCCCTTCGGAGTGGCGCTGCCGTTCATCACGCTGTTGATGCACTACCGGGGGCTGCGCCGCAACGACCCCGTCGCGCTCAAACTGGCCCGGCGATGGTCCGCGGTGATGGCCGTCCAGTTCGCCATCGGCGTCGTCACCGGCACGGTGCTGTCCTTCGAACTCGGTCTGCTGTGGCCCGGCATGATGGGGCGCTGGGGTGACGTCTTCGGACTCGGGTTCGGCATCGAGGCGTGGGCGTTCTTCCTGGAAGCCGTGCTGATCGCCGTCTACCTCTACGGATGGCGCCGTCTGAAGCCGTGGACCCACTTCTGGCTGGGGGCGCCGTTGCCGCTGGCGGCCCTGATGGGGGCGTTCGGAATCATCGCGGCCAACGCCTGGATGAACACCCCGCAGGGGTTCGGCCTCGACAGTCAGGGCAAGCCCGTCGACGTCGATGTACGACAGGCGATCTTCACGCCGATGTTCGGCCCGGAGTACTGGCACTTCGTGGTCGCGATGTTCATGACCGCCGGGTACGTGGTCGCCGGGGTGTACGCCATGGGCTGGCTGCGCGGACGGCGCGACCGGTACCACCGGCTCGGCTTCACGCTGCCGTTCACCGTGGCCGCGGTCCTCACGCCCGTCCAGTTCGTGATCGGCGACTCCGCCGCCCGCGCCGTCTACCAGAAGCAGCCGATCAAGTTCGCCGCCACGGAACTCGTCTGGGAGACCGACACGCACGTCCCGGAGTACCTGTTCGGACGGCTGCACAGCGACGGGACGATCTCCGGCGGAATCAAGATCCCCCAGCTGGACTCGATCCTCGCCGACTTCAAGCCGAGCACCCGGGTGACCGGCCTGACCTCCGTACCGGAGTCCGACCGGCCCACCGTCGTCCAGGCCACCATCGCCCACTGGGCCTTCGACATCATGGTCACCGTCGGCAGCCTGCTGATCCTGCTCGCGCTGTGGTACGCCTGGAGCTGGCTGCGGCACCGCGACCTCCCCCACAGCCGCTGGTTCTTCCGCTGCGCCGCCGCGGCCGGAGCCGCGTGCCTGCTCACGGTGGAGTGCGGCTGGATCACCACCGAGGTGGGCCGTCAGCCCTGGATCGTGTACAACCACATGAGGGTCTCGGAGGCGGTGACCGGCGCGCGCGCCGGATCCCTGTGGGCGATGCTCGGGCTCGTCATCGTCGTCTACGCGCTGGTGTTCGGCGCGTTCATCACCGTGGTCCTGAAGATGCGCACCCGCTGGCGCATCGCGGACGGGACCGCGGCCGCCGCGCAGGGCGCACCGGCCCCCGAGGCGGACACCCCCTACGGCCCCAGAGACGAACCCGGGGCCGTGCCCGCCGGCGGCTCCGGCCGGAACGACGGGGGTGCGTCCTGATGGCGGAATTCATCGCAGGGGTGCTGGTGGTCGTCATCGCGGCGTACGCCTGCGGTGGAGGCACCGACTACGGCGCGGGCTTCTGGGACCTCCTGGCCGGCGGCGCGGAGCGCGGCAAGAGGCCCCGCCGGCTGATCGATCACGCGATGGCGCCGGTCTGGGAGGTCAACAACGTCTGGCTGATCTTCATCTTCGTCATCATGTGGACCGGCTTCCCGACGGTGTTCCAGGCCGTCTTCGAGGCGATGTGGCTGCCGCTCGCGCTCGCGGCCGTCGGTCTGGTGCTCAGGGGCGCCGGGTTCGCCCTGCGCAAGCCGACCCGCGGACTGGCCCAACGGCGGATCTACGGTGCGGCGTTCGCGATCTCCTCGCTCCTCACGCCCTTCTTCCTCGGAGCGGTGCTCGGCGGCATCGCCGCCGGACGGGTCGCGGTCGGGACGCCCGCCTCCGCGGATGCCTGGGCCAACCCGACCTCGGTCCTCACGGGCCTGCTGGCCGTCGCCGCCGTCGCGTTCCTCGGGGCGGTGTACCTGTGCTCCGACGCCCGCCGGTTCGGCGCGGACGACCTCGTCGACTACTTCCGCCTCCGGGCGCTGCTCGCCTTCGCCGCGGTCGTCGTCCTCGCGCTCATCGCCCTGCCCGTCACCCACGACCGGGCCCGGTACGTGTGGGACGGCCTCACCGGGGGCCCGGGACTGCTGCTGGTTCTCCTGGCCGCCGTCTGCGGGCTGGCCACGGTGTTCCTTCTGGTGCGCCGCTCCTACGGCTGGACCCGTTACACCTCCGCCGCGAGCGTGGCCCTCACCATCGGTGCCTGGGGCTTCGCACAGCGGCCCTACCTGCTGCCCACCTCGCTGACGGTGGCCGACGCCGCGGGCGCCGCCGCCACCCTGCACTGGCTGGTGATCGTCACGGGCATCGCGATCGTCCTGGTCGGCCCCCCGCTGGTGCTGCTCTACCGGCTTGACACACTGGGCCGGCTGGAACCCCTCACCGACGCCGACACCCAGGCGGCCGGAGCGCCCGGGGAGGACGCGTAGCCGGGGTTCCCCGGCTCTGCCGCGGCGCCTGCCGCGTCCGTCGGTGAGCCGTCAGCGCATCCGTTCGATGAGACGGTCGCCGACCCGCAGGGCGTTGGCGATGGCGGTCAGCGACGGGTTCACCGCGCCGATGCTGGGGAAGAAGCTCGTGTCCACGACGTAGAGGTTGTCGAGGTCATGGGCCTTGCAGTCGACGTCCAGGGCGGAGCCGCGCGGGTCGGAGCCGAACCGGACCGTGCCGGCCTGGTGGGCGGTGGCCCCGATGGGCATGCCCTTGTGGAGGTAGATGCTGTGCGGCAGCAGGTGGTGCTCGTGCATGCCCAGGTGCCCGAGCATCCCTCTGAGCTTGTGCTGGAGGCGCTGGAGACCGGCGATGTTGTTCTTCTCGTCGAGGGCCAGGTGGATGTCACCGTTCTTGTCGAGGGTCACGCGGCTGTCGGACAGCGGCAGGTCCTCCCCGCAGAGCCAGAAGTCCACGGCGTGGTGCGCGAGCATCTCGAACGGCATGTCCGGGGCGACCGCGCCGGCCCAGCGCGGTGCCTCGCCGTGGATCTGATCGGCGTCCGACTTGCCCAGCATCTGGATGCCGCCGAGCGGGAAGTCCCAGTCGTCGGCGCCGAGATACCAGTCGTTGAGCGCCAGTGTCTTCTGGAACCGGGTGGGGTTGGGTTCCTTCGACACCGCCATCAGCGCCAGGTTGTTGTGCCGCATGTAGTGGCGCCCCACGACGTCCGAGCTGTTGGCCAGGCCGCCGGGGTGCCTGTCGTTCGCCGAACGCAGCAGCAGCGCGGCGGAGTTGACCGCCCCGCAGGCGACGACGACGATGTCGGCGCTGAACCCCCGCGTCGAGCCGTCCCCGAGCTCGGCGACGACGCTCGTGACGGTGCGCCCGGCCGGGTCGGTCTCCAGGCGCCTGACGTTGGCGCCCGTCACCATCGTCACGTTGTCGTACGTCAGCGCCGGGTCGACGCAGATCACCTGGGCATCGGACTTCGCGCCCATCAGACAGGGGAACCCGTCCACCCGGTCGCAGCGGATGCACACGCTGTCGTGGGTGGCGCGGCCGTTGGCGTCCTGGGTCAGGTTCACCCCGATGGGCAGGTGGAAGGGGTGCAGACCCTTCTTCTCCAGGTCGTCGCTGAGCTGCTGGATGCGCGGCTCGTGCTCCACCGGGGGATGGGGGTACGGGCCGCCGGCCCAGCCCTCCGTCGGATCCTCGCCGTGCCGTCCGTGGACGAGATAGAGCTGCTCCGCCTCTGTGTAGTAAGGCTCCAGGTCCTCGTAGCGGATCGGCCAGGCCGGTGAGAGGCCGTCGTGGTGGCGCAACTCGCCGAAGTCCTCGGGGCGGAGGCGGAAGAGCGCGGCGCCGTAGAACTTGGTGTTGCCCCCGACGTAGTAGTTGACCTCGGGGGGAAACGCGTCGCCGTGCTTGTCGTACCAGAACTCGGGGGCGCGGTACTTGCCCTTGACGAACACGGCCGTGGAGTCCCAGTTGTCCCGTTCCCGGGGCAGGTAGCCGCCGCGCTCCAGGATCAGGATCCGCTTCCCGGTGGGGGCCAGCCGGTGGGCGAGCGTGCCGCCGCCCGCTCCGGTACCGATGACGATGACGTCGTAGTGCTGATCGCCGGCCATGCGGGGCTCCGTTCCAGGGGTTGTCGCTCGCCCCCGCCGTGGCGCCCGCCCGAAGGGCCCGGGTACGCGTGTCGGTGTCACACCCGCGTACACGGAAGACCGGGCGCCCCTTCGACGCTATCCGGCAATCCCGCAGGCGGCGACCGGAGGGGGCGCCGGGCACCGGTCCTCGCGTCACCCGATCGCCCGCACCGCGTGCGCCGCCTCGTCGGCGAGGTCCGGCGCACCGGCCGTCGCGTCCAGGGTCACCCCGGGTTCGTCGGGCTGCAGCGGTTCGAGGGCGTCGTACTGGGAGCCCATCAGCGGTACGGGCATGAAATGGTCCCGGCGTCCGCCGACCCGCTGTGCTGCGCGGGCCCGGTCGAGCGAGAGGTGCAGGAACACGACGCTCGCGCCCGCTCGGCGGAACAGGTCCCGGTACTCGCGCTTGAGTGCGGAGCAGGCCATCACCCCGCCCCGGCCGGAGGCCGCCGCCTCCCGGATCCAGTCGGCGAGGGACAGCAGCCACGGCCGGCGGTCCTCGTCGTCGAGAGGCCGGCCGGCGGCCATCTTGGCGCGGTTCGCGGCCGGGTGGAAGTCGTCCGCTTCCGCGAAGGGAACCGCCAGGCGGTCGGCGAGCAGCCGTCCGACGGTGGACTTCCCCGCTCCCGAGACACCCATGACGACCACGACGGGCGGCGCCCAGGATCCTGCTCCCACGACGTTCCTCCCTGGTCCGGCCGGCTCGAACCGGCCTCAGAACACGGCGATCGGATTGACCGGTGAGCCGGTGGCCCGCGGCAGCCTCAGCGGAGCGATGACGCACAGGAACGACCAGCGCTCCTCCGCCTCGCAGACCTCCACGAGGTCCTCGAACTGCAGGTAGTCCAGGAGGTGGAGACCCATGGCGTGGATCGCCAGTACGTGCACGGGGAAGTCGACGCCCTCGGTGGAACTCGGCGCCGTGTCGTTGTTCCCGTCGCCGCCGAGCACCGCGACCCGCCGGTCCCGCAGAAACTCCGCCGCGGAGGGATGAAGGCCGGCGCGCAGGTCCGCCGCGTCCCACGGGCCCAGTTCGGCGCGGCGCCGGCGGTGGCCGACCCGGACGAAGAGGAGGTCCCCCTCGTTCACCCGGACGTGCTGGGCGCGCTCCGCCGCGGTGAGGTCGTCCACGGTCACGTCATCACCCGGTTCGAGCCACCGCACCCCGCGCAGCCGCGGAATGTCCAGCAGCACGCCGCGGCCGACGATTCCGTCGCGGGCCACCTCGACGGACAGGGCCGTGGCGCCGCTCGCCGTGACGCTGTTCGCGTCCACACCGCCGTACAGCGTGCCGTCGTAGATGACGTGACACAGCGCGTCGAGATGGCTGTCGGCGTCCCCGTGCACGTTCATCGTGAAGCGGTCCGTGGCGAACTGGATCCCGGTGGACTCGATCCCGCCCCGTACGGCGCCGGTCATGACGTGCTCGCACGGTTCGGGATCGTCGGGCCCCCGCTCCGTCTCCACCCGCGCCGCCATCGTCACCGTCCGGCCGGACCGCACTTCGGCCGCCGCCGCCAGTACGCGGCGCCGCGTGATGTCCTCGAGGGCGCCGCGCCGCGGGGCGCCGTGGCCGGTGCCGGCCACGCGGCGGACGCGTGCGTAGAGCGCGGCGAACTCGGCCGCGTTCAGCCGCGGCGGTCGCGCCGGAGAGGCCGGCGTGGGCATGGTCAGCGTCCCCGGTCCTCGTCGAGCGCCCCGTCGAGGGTGCTGGCGGCCATGATGAGGGACAGGTGGGTGAACGCCTGCGGAAAGTTGCCCAGTTGCTCCAGGACGTCGTCGCCCGCGGAGTGCTGGACGAACGAGTGCTCCTTCTCGCTCCAGCCGCGCCGCATGATCTCGAGCGTGAAGTCGACGGTTCCCCGTACGCAGGGCACCGCGCGGACCAGGGTGTGCCGGTCGGTGGCGGTGCGGGTCTGGTCCGGCGTCATGACGTCGATCACTTCGCCCACGCCGTCCGGCGACCTGAAGCGGGTCACCAGGATGGCCGTGTCGGTGGAGGAGAGCTGTCTGCAGGTCGCGTCCGGGTGCCCGGGAGCCGGCTGGACGTATCCACCGCCGTCATGGTCGACCGGGGCGGCGGTCTGCGGGACCCCCACCAGCCCGTGTTCCGCGATGGGTGGGCAGCGGTCCATGATCACTCCGGAGGCTCGGCAGATGCTCCTGCTGATCCACCATCTCGCACCCGGGTCGTCCTCGCCACGCCGTGGCGACCGGCCGGGAGGCCCCGCGCGCGACACCGTGTCGCGCTTGACCGGCCCGGCGCGCAGCCGCATGCTCCGGACGGAAGCGCCACCCCGGCCGCTGCCCCCGGCCACGACCACGAGCACGCCCGCGTCCCGGAACGTCTTCCGGGCGGACCAAGGAGGCCCCGCGTGCGGGAGAGCGGTACCGGACGCCGGCTGACGCTCCGACACGGCTCGCACGAGGTCGTCGTCGTCGAGCTGGGTGCCACGCTCCGGTCGTACACCGTCGGTGAACGCGCCGTGATCGACGGATTCGCCGCCCACGGCCGGATCACCGGGGGCCGCGGCCAGATCCTGGTGCCGTGGCCCAACAGGATCCGGGACGGCCGCTATCGCTGGGGCGGACGGGAACTGCAACTGCCGCTCACCGAGCCGGCGGCCGGCAACGCGATCCACGGGCTCGTCCGCCGGCTCTCCTGGCGGGTGGCGGAGGCAGGCGACAGCCGGGCCGTACTGGAGGTGCGGCTCCGGCCGCAGCCGGGCTACCCGTTCCACCTCCAGGTCGGTGTCGAGTACACCCTCGGCGACGGTGGTCTCGCGGTCGCCGTCACGGCGCGCAACCTCGGCACGACCGCCGCACCCTACGGCTTCGGCCAGCATCCCTACGTCACGGCGGGCACCGCGACCGTCGACGAGGCGGTGCTCACCGTTCCCGCACGGACGCGGATGATCACCGACGAGCGCGGTCTGCCCGTGGCAGACGAGCCGGTCGCCGGGACGCCGTACGACCTGCGGGCACCGCGCGCGGTCGGGGCGCTGCGACTGGACACACCCTTCGGGGACCTCGACCGGGACACGGACGGGCGGGCCGTGGTCCGGCTGGCGCACCCGTCGGGTGACGTCGGTACGGACGTCTGGCTCGGGCCGGGCGCCGACTACGTGCAGCTCTACACCGGTGACACCCTGCCGCCGGGGGAGCGGCGCCGTGCGATCGCCGTCGAGCCCATGACCTGTCCACCGGACGCCTTCCGCAGCGGCACGGGGCTCGTCGCCCTGGCGCCCGGCGCGCACCACACCGTCCGGTGGGGGATCACGCCGTGGGGGGACCGGATGGGCTGACGGTGACGACGAGTCCGAACCGGGAGACGCACCCGGTCCTGACGCCTCGCGACGCATCGAACGCGGAGCGTGTCGCTCACGCCGTCGTGCGCACCCGGTCTACGGTGGCTTCACGATCCACGCCTTGAGTCCGAGCGAGCGGGGAACGGTCGTCGAGGCGGCCCCCGCCATACGCCTTCACCTTCGAGGAGCCGCAGATGAGCGCGACATCCCGGGCGACCGTCGCCTCCCGCCGTGCCGTCGCCCCCCGGCATCGGGTGTCCGCGCCGGACCGCGCGATCTGACCCGCCCCCGAGCCCGGACAGCAGGCGGCCGTGACCGGACACACCCCCTCAGAGAGGGACCGTGCGAGCGATCCGCACGAGCCGGAGCCGCGACCCGCGGTGCCCGGCGAGACCCGCTGGCCGATGGCCGTGGCGGTCATCGCTTCCGCGGTGCTGACCCTGCTCCTGCCCGACGACTTGCGCCTGGGGCCCCGATGGGCGCTGCCCGTCGCCGAAGGGCTGCTCCTGGTGGTGCTGATCTCGGGCGACCCCGTTCGGATCGGCCGCCGCTCATCCGCCTTGCGCGCGGTGTCGATCGCCTTGGTCACCGTGCTGGCGTGCGGCGCCATCTGGTCGACCGTCCAGTTGATCGACGATCTCATCCACGGCGGGAGCGAGACCAACTCCGCCAGTGCCCTCCTGCTGGCCGGCGGCAGCGTCTGGGCCTCCACCGTCCTGGCGTTCTCCCTGCTGTACTTCGAGCTCGACAGCGGCGGGCCGGCCGCCCGGGCCCACCGCATGCCCCCCACTCCCGCCCTCGCCTTTCCCCAGCAGCTCACCCCCGAACTGAACGCCTCGCACTGGCGCCCCCGGTACATCGACTACCTCTACCTCGGATTCACCAATTCCACCGCGTTGAGTCCCACCGACGTCATGCCGCTCGCCCCCTGGGCCAAGGGCGTCATGACCCTCCAGTCCATCGTCTCCCTGGCGATCCTCGGACTCGTCATCGCCCGGGCCGTCA
The DNA here is from genome assembly GCF_040296725.1 of Streptomyces sp. NPDC002044. Taxonomy (NCBI): domain Bacteria; kingdom Bacillati; phylum Actinomycetota; class Actinomycetes; order Kitasatosporales; family Streptomycetaceae; genus Streptomyces; species Streptomyces sp. NPDC002044. Next base: position 88,086 of record NZ_JBEOXU010000003.1, on the reverse strand, counting down.
ACGTCCTCGCCTGACGGATCCACGCCGTCGCGTTCCACCGCTTCGGACCTTCCCGGCAGGAAACGGCTGATCCCGGGAGCTCGCCGCGGGGCCGGCCGGCGCCGGGGCGGCGAGCAGGTTGGTGCGCGGCGCCCACGGAAGCGGGTAACGTCTTTGTCATGTTCTTCCAGGCGCCGATTTACGAGTGAGAGCGTGATGGGCCCCTGCTGACGTCCTTCGACGTCGCCGCCCGTCCCTCACCGATGAATCCGTAGATCACTTCGTACCATGACCGGGAGAACCCGTGACCGTGAGCAAGAACATCAACAACCCCGTGGGCCAGGGCGGCGGCCAGCGCAAGCGGCAGTCCCGCGCCGAACGGCAGAACAACGGGCCGCACCGCAACTTCGACCGCCAGGGTGCCGCCGACCAGAAGGCGGAGCTGGTGCGCAAGATGCGCGAGAAGGCGGACGCGGCCGGGGGCGCCGGTCAGGCGGGCGACGACACCGCGCAGAGCTGACGCTCCGCCGCCGAGGGGCGGCGCCGCACGGGGCCGGGGCCCGGACCGCGACGCGCGGTCCGGGCCCCGCTGCCGTGGGTCACCCGCAGGCGGCGCTCAGCGCGGCGGTGAACTCCCCGGCCAGCCCGGTGATCACCGGGAGGTCGAAGGCCAGCGCGTTGTACTGCAGCCAGCACCGCAGGCCGCCGTCCGGCTGCTCGACCACGGTCAGCTCGGGCACGCCCCGGTCGCCGCCCGGCAGCGGCCACGGCACGGTGCTGCCGCGCGGCAGCTCCCAGGGTTCGCAGGCCAGACCGGGCAGCTGCGCGGGCGCGGCCCACGCCTCGTAGCGGAGCCAGGCCGCGAACGGTACGGACGGACTGAACTCGGCGAACGGGTAGAGCTGGTGGTCCAGCGCCTCGCTGTAGACCGCCCGCAGCCGGTCCACCAGCTCGGCGAAACCGGGCCCCCCGCCGGCGTCCACCCGGAGCAGCAGCGACTGGACGAAGCAGCCCACCGTTCGCTCGGAGTCCGGGCGCGGCCGGCCGGGCACCGGGGTCATCACCACCAGGTCGGGACGGCCGCTGCGGCTCGCCAGCAGTCCGGTCCAGGCCGCCGTGACGGCCAGGAAGGGTGTGGCGCCCAGCTCGGACGCCCGGGTCCGCAGGGCTTCGGCCAACGGCGCCGACACCTCGAACTCGTGGGCCTTGGTGAGCACTTCGTCCACCGTCCGGCGGCCGGCGAACTGCTCGACGGCCTCCGGCGCCCCGGCCAGTGCGGCCCCGAAGTGGGCCCGGGAGGCCGGCCAGTGCGCGTTCGCCCACTCCACCAACTCCGGGTAGCCCGGGCCCGAGCGGGCCGGCGGGGCCGGCCGGCCCCGCCGCAGCGCGGAGTAGAACACCCCGAGGTCGGCCAGCAGCACACCGACCGACCAGCCGTCGGAGACCATGTGGTGCATCGCGACCAGCACCACGTGGTCGGTGTCCGACCGGCTGACCACCAGGAGGCGTGCCATCGGGTCACGGGCCAGGTCGGTGAGACGGTCGCGTTCGGCCAGCAGCAGGGCGTCCACCTCCGCGTCCGTGGCGCCCGGCGCCCGGGTCAGCGTGATCCGCACCCGGGGCTCTTCGTCCAGGACCGCCCGCACGACCCCCTCGCCCGCCGCCTCGAACCGGGTCCGCAGCGCCGGATGGCGCCGGACCGCCTCGGTGAGCGCCAGGCCCAGGGTCTCCGGTTCCAGCCGGTCGGTCACCCGGAACAGCGCCGTCACCGCGCCGGCGTCCCGACCGGGGGCCTCGGCCATCCAGCGGAAGAAGTTCTCCTGCTGCGAGGTGAGTGCGACGGCGTGCGGCTGCGCACGGAGCGCGGCCAGGTACGGCGTCACGGTCCGCGTCCCGGCCGCCGCCGCGTCGGCAGTGGTCAGCCGGCGGTCGGGGTGGTCCACCCAGGCCGCCTGGGAGCGCAGCGACGGCCGCTCGAAGATCAGGGCGGTGCGCGCCCGGACCCCGAACGCGTCGCCGATGCCGGTGGCGAGCTGGACCGCCCGGAACGAGTCGCCGCCGAGCGCGAAGAACTCGGCGGCCACATCGGTGACCGGCCGGCCGAGCAGCCGCCTCCAGAGCCCGGCCAGCCGCAGTTCCGTCGGGGTGGCGGGGGCGATCGCCGGACCGGTCGGTTCCGCGGGTGCGTCGAACAGCGGGCGGAGCCGGTGTTTGACCACCTTGCCGCTCGGGTTCCTCGGCAGGTCGCCGGCGAGCAGGATCCGGACCGGCAGTTCGGGCCGGCTCAGCCGGGCGCTCAGGAACAGCCGGAGCTCGTCGAGATCCAGACCCCCGGGCCCGGCCACCACGACCGCCACCGGGACGGCGCCCATCACGGGATGCGGCAGGCCGAGCGCGGCGGCGTCCGCGACCGCGGGGTGTTCGTGCAGCACCTCCTCGATCCGCAGGGTGGAGACCTTCAGCGCACCGCTCTTGATGACGTCGCTCTCCCGGTCGACCAGGTACAGGTAGCCGTCCGGGTCCAGGCGTCCGACATCGCCCATCCGCACCCAGCCGTCCCGGAACACCTGGGCGCTCTGCCCCGCGTCACCCAGGTAGCCGCGGGGCGGTCCGGGCTGGCGCAACCAGACCTCGCCGATCTGCCCGGCGGGCAGCGGCAGCCCGCCCGCGTCGAGGATCCGCAGGTCACGGGGGTCCGCCGGGCGGCCCAGCGAACCGGGGCGCCGGGTGTCGACCACGGTGGAGATCTGCGCGGGCGAGGCCTCGGTGGAGGTGTAGGTGTTGACCAGCGTCGCGCCCGGCAGCGCCGCGGCCAGCGCGGCCGCCACCGGCACGGGCAGGGCGGCCGCGGAGGAGTTGACCAGGCGCAGACTGCTCAGGTCGTACCGCCCGGCGGTGCCCGCGTTGACCAGTTCGATGGCCATCGAGGGCACCAGGAAGGCGGTGCCGACCGCGAACTTCTCGACCGCGACGCCGAACTGGTCCGCGTCGAAGCGCGGCAGACTGAGCGTGGTGGGCGCGGCGGTCAGCGCGCCCAGCAGCATCACCTGGCCCGCGTTGGTCCCGATCGGAAAGGCGTGCAGGGCGTGCCGCGAGTGCGCGTAGGCGCGGCGGCGCGGGTGGGCGGCCAGGCCGGCGGTCAGGTTTCCGTGCGCGGCGAGCACGCCCTTGGGCGCGCCGGTGGTGCCGGAGGTCCCGATCACCTGGGCCGGGTCGGCCGGGCCGACCCGGTGCGGCGGGCCGGCCGGCGGCTCGGGGTGCGCCGCCAGCAGGGCGTCCAGACGCAGGTCCACCAGCCCCGGGACGGTGGGAAGCCCGTCCTCCCGCAGGACCGTGCCGGCTTCGGCCAGGGCGGCCAGGGCGGCGGCGTCGGTCTCGGACAGGTCCTCGCGGACGGGGACGGGCACCCCGCCCGCGTACTGGACGGCGAGGAAGGCGACGGCGTACCGCTCCCAGCGCGCGTCTGTGAACCGCAGCACCACCCGGTCGCGCGGTCCGACCCCGGCGGCGGCCAGCCCGACGGCGGCGCGCAGCGCCTCCTCGCGCCAACGCCGGCAGGTCAGTTCCCCGCCGCCGACGACCTGCAGCGCCACATGGTCCGGTTGTTCGGTGGCCCGCGCGTCGAGGAGCTCCGGGACGGTCGTCGCGGCGGGCGGCACGATGGTGGCGATGGCGTACTCCGTTGAGGTTCGGGAAGGTTCGGGAAGTTCGGGAGGATTCGAGGTGGTGGCGGGCGGGTGCAACTCTGCTGCGCCGGCGGGCTTCTGACGTTGCGTCCGAGCATCGGGGCCCCGGCGGCGGACAGGACCGCCCCGGGGACCCGATGCGAGTCAGTCCAGCCGGCCGGCGGCCTCCTCCTCGCTGAGGGCGTCGATCTCCGCGATCAGCAGTGCCTCGATCCGGGCCGCCAGGGCTGCCGGGGTGGGGCTCTCGAAGACGTCGCGGATCGACACGTCGAGGCCGACGCCGGCCCGGATGCGGGCGGCGACCCTGGTGACCAGGAGCGAGTCCCCGCCCAGGGCGAGGAAGTCGTCCAGTACGCCCACCGTGGGGACGCCGAGCACCTCCTGCCACAGGTCGACCACCAGGGCCTCGGCATCGGTACGGGGAGCCAGGTACCCGGCTGCCGCGCCCGCCGGTTCCGGATCGGGCAGCGCCGCGGCGTCGAGCTTGCCGTTGGCGGTCAGCGGGAGGGTGTCGAGCAGCACCACGGTGTCCGGCACCATGAAGGCCGGCAGCCGCAGTGCCAGGTGCTCGCGCAGTTCGCCCGCCGACGGCGCGGCCGCGGACCGGTGCCCGGCGGCCGGTCGCGGGACCGCGTAGGCGATCAGCCGGCGGCCGTCGCGGACCAGCACGGCCGCCTGGCCGACGGCGGGGTGGGCGCCGAGGGCGGCCTCGATCTCGGCGGGCTCGATCCGGTATCCGCGGATCTTCACCTGGTCGTCGGCGCGGCCGAGGAACTCCAGCTGCCCGTCGGTGCGCCAGCGGGCGCGGTCACCGGTGCGGTACATCCGGCCGTCCGGAGCGTCGGTGAACGGATCCGGGAGGAAGGCGTCCGCGGTCAGCTCGGGCCGGGCCAGGTAGCCCCGCGCGAGGCCGCTGCCGCCGATGAACAGCTCGCCCTCGGAGCCGGCGGGCAGCAGGCCGCCGCGCTCGTCCAAGAGGTAGAGCCGCACTCCCGGCAGTGGCCGGCCGAGCGGCGGGCGCTCCCCGGCGGCGGGCCCGCCACCGGAGCGGCCGACGGGAGCGCCGGTGAGCGCGCCCGCGGTGACGATGACGGTGGCCTCGGTCGGGCCGTAGGTGTTGACCAGCCGGACGGTGTCGCCGTGCCGCTCACGCCACTGGGCGAGGGTGCCGGCGCGCGCCTCGGAACCGCCTAGGACCACCAGGCGCAGCGCCGGCGGCCACGGGGTCCGGTCTCCGAGCGACACCAGTTCCTGCCAGTACGCGGTGGGCAGGTCGAGTACGGTGACGGACCGCCCGGCCTCGCCGCGCAGCAGGTCCGGCAGCATCCGGCCGCCACCGGGCAGCAGGACGACACAGGCACCCGCGGTGAGGGCGGGCCAGATCTCCTCGGCGTGGGTGTCGAAGCCGATGGAGGCGAACTGGACGATCCGGTCGCCCGGCCGGAGCCCGTAGCCCTCCGGCCCGGCCATCCACCGGACGCGCTCGGCCAGAGCGGCGTGCTCGACGGCGACGCCCTTGGGGGCGCCGGTGGAGCCCGAGGTGTAGAGGACGTACGCGAGGCCGCGCGGGTCGCTCCCGGGCAGCGCGGGCCCCGCACTCCCGGACTCGGTGCCTGAGGCCCCGGCCAGTCCGGCCCCGGCCAGTCCCGCCCCGGTGTCCGGATCGCCGACGGCCAGCACCGGGACCCCCAGGTCGGGGCGCTCGCCTCCGGTGAGCAGCAGGGCGGCGTCCGCCTCGCCGAGCATCAGCCGCTGGCGCTCGGCCGGATGCGCGGGGTCGAGCGGCAGGTAGCCGGCCCCGGCCTTCCAGATCGCCAGCAGGGCGGTGACCAGTTCGAAGGACGGCTCGATCCGGACGCCCACCGCGCGGCCGGCCACCGGGCCCAGCCGACCGGCCAGCTCATCCGACGCACGGTCGAGTTCGGCGTACGTACGGATCCCGCCCGCGCATTCGACGGCGGGCGCGCCGGGACGGGCGGCGACCTGGTCGGCGAAGCCGCGCAGCACCGGGCGGGCGTCGCCCTCGGCGACGGCGGGTCCGGCGCCGAGGGCGAGCAGCGCGGCACGCTCCTCGCCGGACACCAGCCAGTCACCGTGCAGCGGGACCTCCACGTCCACGACGGCCCGCGCGAGCAGATCGCGGATGCGGCGCGCAAGGCCCTCGACCGTCGCGCGCTCGAAGAGTTCCCGGTCGAAGCAGAACGAGAGCGTCATCCCGCCGTCCGGGGTACGCCAACTGTCCAGCAGCAGATCGGTCTTGGCCCGGTCGAAACCGGAGTCCATGCTCGCCGTCCGGACGCCCGCCGGCAGCGCGGTCCCCTCGTCGGCGCCGGCCAGATCGTACTGGCTCTGGTGGACGAACACCGCCTGGTAGAGCGGGCCGACGCCGGGCAGTACGGGAAGCCCCAGTTCGGCGGCCACCCGCTCGACCGGGACGTCCTGATGGCTCAGCGCGGCCATCGTGGCGGCGCGCACCCGGCGCAGCACGGTGCGGAAGCCGGGCTCGCCGGTGAGGTCCGCGCGGATCACCCCGGTGCGGGAGAAGTAGCCGAGCAGGGCCTCGTGGGCGGTCTCGTTGCGGCCGGCCAGCGGGGTGCCGACGGCGAAGTCGTAGCTGCCGCTCCAGCGGGCCAGCACGCACTGGTAGGCGGCGAGCAGCACCATGAACGGGGTGCAGCGCTGCGCGCGGGCCAGGGCGTCGAGTCCGGCGACGAGGCCGGGGCCCAGGGCGAGGTCGGCGAAGCCGGCCGGGTGGGTGGGCTCGGCCGGCCGGGGGTGGTCCAGCGGCATCCGCAGGGCGCCGACACCGGCCAGTCGTCCGCTCCAGTGCCGGACCGCCTCCTGTGCCGCGCCGCCGTCCAGCCTGGCCCGCTCGGCGAGCGCGTAGTCGCCGAACTGGAGCTTGAGTTCCGGCAGTTCCGCCGCGCCTTCGCCGATCTCCTCGCGGTACAGCGCGAGCAGGTCCCGCCACAGCACGGTGAACGACCAGCCGTCGGAGACGATGTGGTGGACCACCACGCTCAGGGCGTGCTCGTGCTCGCCCGCGCTGACCAGGACGGCCCGCAGCGGCGGGCGCGCGCCCAGGTCGAAGGGCGCGTTGACGAAGGGGGCGCAGGCCGCGGTGAAGGACTCCTCCGATGCGTCCGGGACCGGGACCAGGGCGAGTTCGACGTCCCGTACGGGTTCCACGAGCTGGACGGGCTGTTCGCCGTCCAGGGCGAACCGGGTGCGCAGCACCCGGTGCCGCGCGGTGAGCCGGGTGAGCGCCGTGCCCAGGGCCTCCGGGTCGATCGGGCCGCTCCAGCGACGGTTCAGGTACATGTTGAACCCGGAGTCCTCCGGGTTCAGTTGCTGGAGGAACCAGAGGCGCCGCTGCTCGTCGGTCAGCGGATGACGGGCGATCGAGGTCGGGTCGGTCATGTGCTCATCTCGCTTTTCGCGCGGGCCTGCAGGGTCTCCAGGCCGATCAGGTCGTCCGACTCGGCGTCCGGGACTTCCCGGTCGAAGCGGGCCAGGACGGGAATGCAGAGGCTGATCAGGACCAGTGCGGCCATGGCGAGGCCGAACACCAGGTAGAGCAGGCCGATGCCGCGCCCGTCACCCGTGCCGATCAGCGCGCCGACGCTGGAGGCCAGCGCGCCGCCCTCGTCCATCAGGGGCTGGAGCAGCCCGGGGCCGGCCGGGGCGACCAGGGCGAAACCGATCGGCAGGGTGGACCAGGCGACCATGGTGTTCACCGCGATCACCCGGCCGTGGAACCGCATGGGCACCTTGGTCTGGACGACCGTCGCGTAGATGCCATTGAGCAGCGCCAGCCCGTAGGTCATGCCGAACGCGCCGACGGCGACCACGGTCACGGAGGGCCGCAGGCCGGTGACGACGCACGCGGCGGCGAGGCCGAGAGTGGCCAACAGGACGCCGCGCAGCCGCATCCGGCGCGGTCCTCCCCAGACCAGCAGGGTGAGACCGCCGAGTACGGCGCCCAGACCGGCCGCGGTGGAAACCCAGCCGGCGGAGGCGGTCGAGGAGAAGGAGAGCACCAGCGGGGTGACGAGAAGGAAGAGCGGGGAGAGGAAGATGTTCAGTACCGCGAACCAGAACAGCATGGCCCTGAAGTAGCGGTTCCCGAGTGCCCGTTGGAAACCGGCCCGGATCTCGGCGCCGACGCTCTCGCGACGGGTGGCGGCCATCGCGTCGGGGAAGCGCACCGCCAGGGTGACACCGGTGGCGATCAGGTAGCTGACGACGTCGAAGACCAGGATGCCGCCGAGACCGATCACGTGCAGGATGCCGACCGCGATCAGCGGGACGAGGAACTGGGCGAGGCCGAAAGCCATCTGGACCACACCGTTGGCGCGGCCGAGGAAACGCTTGGGCACCAGCTGCGGCACCGCGGAACCCCAGGCGACGCGCTGGAAGGCGAGCGCGGCGGAGAGCAGGGAGATCATCACGTAGCAGTGCCAGGTCTCCAGCGAGCCGCTGAGGTAGAGCACCAGCAGCGCGGCCTGGGTCAGGCCGGCCGCCACATCGCCCCACAGCATCACCCGGCGCCGGTCACCGCGGTCGACGATGGCCCCGGCCAGCGGGGCGACCACGATGCCGGGCACCAGGCCGAAGGCGGCGAGCAGGCCCAGCTGGAACAGCGAGCCGGTCTGCAGGTAGACCCAGATCGGCAGGGCGAACTCGGTGAGCGCCGAGCCGATCATCGAGAGCTGCTGGCCGGTGGCGATGGCCAGGAAGCGGCCCATCGTCGGGCGGACGGGGGCGTGCCGGCGGGCCTTGCGGGACTTCCCCGGCGTCCCGGCCCGTTCCGCGTCCCGCGGCCGCCCGGGTTCCGGCCCGGGCCCGGCGTCCGGCTCCGTCCCTGCGGCGTCACGGGACAGGCCGGCCAGCCACCAGGTGGCGTCGGCGGTGTGTGCGTGGCGCGCCTCCTCGCCGGCGGCGATCGAGCGGTGCACCCCGGTCAGGATGTCGGCCAGCTCCCGGGCGCGGTACTTGAGGTAGAAGTGACCGGCTTCGTCCAGGACCACCACGGCGGCGGTCCCGGTGATCCGGTGCCACTCGCGGAACCGCTCCTCGTAGAACTCGGTCGCCGGATCGCGGTCGCCGCAGACGGCGATCACCGGTGCCGAGAGGACGCCGCCCTGGCTCTCGTACAGCTCGCCGAAGTAGCGCTCGGCGCCCTTGGTGCCGACCCGGCGGTTGTGGACGATCAGCCGCAGCTGGTCCTCGTCCACCTCGTCCACGTCCAGGCCCGCCGCGGCCAGGGCGTTGATCATGCCCTGGTCGCTGCGCAGGCGGGCGGCCAGCTCGGCGAAGCGCTCGGCCAGCGCGGCGCCGCGGCCCTTCGGGCGGGCGAACGGGAAGATGCCTCCGAGGTGGACGGCGTCGATCTCCCGGCCGGCCGCCTCGACCCGGCGGGCGATCTCCACGGTCAGCCGGACACCGACCCCGCAGTGTCCGTAGAGCACCAGTGGTCCGGCGACGTGGGCGACGATCTCCTCGGCGCAGAGCCGGGCGACCTCGTCGATGTCCATCGCCTCCTCGCCCAGCTCGTGGCCGGGGACGGCGATGGAGTGCAGGGCCCAGTCCGCCGGCATCGCGTCGGCGAGCGGCTTGTAGATCAGTGCGCTGCCGCCGCCGTAGGGGGCGCAGACCACACTGGCGGCCACCTCGCGGCGCTCCGGGGTGAGCAGGTGCAGCAGCCGGCGCGGGCCGCGGTCGGCCTCGGGGGTGGCGACCAGTTCGGCGAGCCGGCGGACCGTCGGGTGCTTGAAGAGGTCCATCACGCCGACCGGGGTGGCCAGCCCGGGGAAGGCCCGGCGCATCCGGGCGACCACCTGCGTGGCGAGCAGGGAGTGGCCGCCCAGCTCGAAGAAGTCGTCCAGGGCGCCGACCCGGGGGAGGTCCAGCAGGTCCGCCCACATGGCGGCGATCACCTGCTCGGTCGGGCCCTCGGGGTCGACGTGGGCACCGGCTGGCGGGCCGTCCGCCGGCGCGGGCAGCGCCTTCCGGTCGACCTTGCCGTGGGCGAGCAGCGGCAGCCGCTCCAGTACCACGTAGCGGGCCGGGACCATGTAGTCCGGCAGCACCTCGCTCAGCGCGGCGCGCAGTTCGGCGGCGGCCGGCGGTTCACCGCCGGCGGGGCGTTCCAGGTAGGCCACGAGGTTCTGCCTGACGCCCTCGCCGCGCGCCAGGACCACCGCCTGGGTGATGCCGGGCAGGGCGGTCAGCGCGGCCTCGATCTCACCCGGCTCGACCCGGTAGCCGCGGACCTTGATCTGGTCGTCGCCGCGGCCGAGGTACTCCAGGGTCCCGTCGGCGCGCCAGCGCGCCAGGTCGCCGGTGCGGTACATCCGCGGACCGCCGGTCCCCGGGGCGTCCCGGACGATGCCGGACCGGCTGCCCGCGGACGGCTCCGCGGGCGGCTCCGCGCCGGCCGGACCGGCGTACGGGTCGGCGTACGGGGCGGCGTAGGGGTCGGCGTAGGGGTCGGCGTACGGGGCGGCGTAGGGGTCGGGCAGGAACCGCTCGGCGGTCAGGTCCGGCCGCCCGAGGTAGCCCCGGGCCAGCCGGTCCCCGCCCACATACAACTCGCCGGTCACGCCCGGCGGAACGGGGTTGCGGGCCTCGTCCAGCACGTAGCAGCGCCCGCCGGCCAGCGGACTGCCGATCGGCGTGCTGCCCGGCGCGTCCAGGCCGTCGGCGGTGACCTCGTGGACGGTGATCCCCACCGTCGCCTCGGTCGGCCCGTAGTGGTTGAACACCGCGCACCGGCCCAGTGCGGCGATGCCCGCCGCCCAGGACCAGCCGCTGGCCTCGCCGCCGAGGACCAGCGCACGGCGCGGCAGCAGCCGTTCGAGCGGTGCGTCGGCGGTCAGCGCGGCCAGGTGGGAGGGTGTCATCTTCAGGTAGTCGATGCCGGCCCGCTCGATCTCGGCGGCCAGTTCCACGCCCGCGATCCGGCGCGGCAGCAGGTGGACCCGGCCGCCGGTCGTGAGCGCCAGGTAGAGCATGGTGATGCTGAAGTCGAAGGACAGTGACTGCAGCAGTCCGAAGGACGCCCCGGGCTCGATCCGCAGCCGCTCGCCCGCGCCCGCGCCCGCGAGGTAGTTGAGGACCTGGCGGTGCTGCACCGCCACCCCCTTGGGCGTGCCGGTGGAGCCCGAGGTGTAGATCACGTACGCGAGGTGGTCGGCGCCGGAGACCTCCTCCAGCGGCGCCCCGTCCCCCTCTGTCACGTCGCCGTCGCCGTCGCCGGTCAGCAGGTCGGCCGCCGGGTGGTCGCCGAACCGCGTTCGCAGCACGGTGTCGGTGATCAGGACCTTGGCTCCGGCGTCGGCGACCAGGTGGGCGAGCCGGGCGGGGGGCTGCTCGGGGTCGAGCGGCAGGTAGCCGCCACCGGCCTTGAGGACGGCGACCAGGGCGACCGCCAGCTCGGGGGACTGCTCCAGGCAGACGGCCACCCGGTCGTCCGCGCCCACGCCCAGCGTCCGCAGGCGCCGGGCCATGGCGTTGGCGCGCCGGTCGAGCTCGCGGTAGGTCAGCGTGCGGTCCTCGAAGACCAGCGCCGCCGCTCCGGGCGTCCTGGCCGCCGCCCGGGCCAGTGCCTCGGTGAGCGTGGCGGGTCCGCCGTCCGGCAGGGCGGGACCGGCGGCCCAGGTCTCCAGTACGGCCGTCCGCTCGGCCGCGCTGAGCAGCGGTAGGCCGTCCAGCGTCAGCGCCGGGTCGGCGACTCCGGCCGCGGTCAGCAGCCGGAACCGCTCGGCGAGGCGCTCGACGGTGCCGGCGTCGAAGAGGTCGGTGCGGTAGGTGAACAGGCCGTAGAGGCCGCCGTCCGGCTCCTCGCGCATGTACAGGGCGAGGTCGGCGTGGGTGGTGGTGGCTTCGTAGCCGAAACCCTCGGTGTCCAGGCCCGCGGTGGGGGTGGAGCCGGGGTCGCCGTAGTTCTGGAAGGCGAAGGTGGTCTGGAAGACGGCGGCGCGGCTGACGTCGCGTTCCACCGCGAGATCGCCCACCATCTGCTCGAACGGCACCTCCTGGTGCGCGTACGCGTCGAGCGTGGTCTCGCGGACCCGGCTGATCAGCCGGCCGAAGCCGAGGTCGCCGGCGAGCCGGGCGCGGATCGGCAGCATGTTGACGAACGCGCCGACCACGCCTTCGAGTTCACGGTGGAGACGGCCGGCGACCGCGGAGCCGACGGCGAAGTCGCGCTGGCCGGTGTGCCGGCTCAGCAGGGCCTGGAACGCGGCCATCAGCACCATGTACGTGGAGGCGCCGTAGGCCCGAGCCGTCTCGCCGACCTGGCGGGAGAGTTCGGCGCTCCAGTGGAACTCGGTCGCTGCCCCGTCGAAGGTGAACAGCGCCGGGCGGGGCCGGTCGGTGGGCAGCTCCAGGGCCGGGACGCCGTCGAGTTCGACGCGCCAGTGCGCACGCGAGGCGGCGAGCGGCCCGTTCTCCAGACGGTCCCGCTGCCAGGCCGCGTAGTCACCGAACTGGACCGCGAGGGGCGGAAGTTCACCCGGTGCGCCGTGGGCGTGGTGCGCGTAGCGGAGGTCGAGCTCGCGGTTGAGGAGGTCGATCGACCAGCCGTCGCAGATGATGTGGTGCATCACCAGGGCGAGGACGTGATCGTCCTCGGCGATCCGGACCACCAGGGCGCGCAGCAGCGGGCCGGCCTGGAGGTCGAAGGGCTCGGCGATCAGCGCGCCGAGTTCGGCGGCGGCGCGCGCCTCCGGGGCCGGGTCGGCGCTGGCGTCCAGGTGCTGGGCGGCGAACGGCGCGGGTTCGGCGACCCGGACTTCGGCGGTGCCGCCCTCGGTGGTGCGGAAGGTCATCCGCAGGCTCTCGTGCCGGGCCACCAGATCGGTCAGCGCGGCGTCCAGCGCGGCGCGGTCGAACGGGCCGCGCAGCCGGCGGGCCGGCGCGAGCGTGTAGGCCGTGGAGCCGGGAGCGAGCTGGTCCATGAACCAGAGCCGTTCCTGGCCGCTGGAGAGCGGCGGTGCGGTGTCGGCCGGGCGGGGGTCCACCACCCGGGCGGGGGCCGCGGCGCCGCGCAGCCGCTGGCTGAGCAGGGCGCGCTTGGCTGCGGACCAGTCGGTGGGCAGGTCCTGGGTATCCGTCATCGGGTTCCTGTTCGGGCGTTCGGCGGGGGAGTCGGAGGGTGCGGACGCGGCGGGGCCGGGCGCGGCGGGGCCGGGCACGGCGGGGGCCGGGCACGGATGTGTGGCCCGCGCCCGGCGTACCGGGCGCGGCGCCTACTGGAGGGCGCGGACGGCGGCGCCGATGCCGGCCGGGGTCGGGACGTCGAAGAACACGTCGAAGTCCAGTTCCACGCCGAGCGCGTCGCGGATCCGGGCGGCGATCTGGATGACCGTCAGCGAATGACCGCCGAGGTCGAACAGGTCTTCGTCGGGGCCGACGTCGGGCAGGTTCAGCACCTCGGCCCAGATCCGGCGGATCGTCGCCGTCGTCTCGTCGCCGGGACCGGCCGGCTCGCCGGGCCCGGCGGCATCGGCGGCCCGGCGCGCCGGAGCCTCGCGCGGCGGCACCGGCAGGGCCCGGCGGTCCAACTTGCCGTTCGGGGTGAGGGGCAGGCGCTCCATGGTGAGCCAGCGCTGCGGCGCCATCGCGGCCGGCAGCGTGCGCATCAGGTGGTCGCGCAGGTCGGCGGGGGAGGGCGGCCGGGCACCGGCGGACGGGACCAGGTAGCCGGCGAGGAAGGGCTCACCGTCGTCCTCGGTACGGACGGCAACGGCGGCCTGGGCGAGGGCCGGGTGCTCCAGCAGGGCGGACTCGATCTCGCCGAGTTCGATCCGGTGACCGCGGATCTTGACCTGGTCGTCGATCCGGCCGAGGAAGTCGAGTTCGCCGTCGGACGTCCAGACGGCGCGGTCGCCGGTGCGGTAGAGCCGGGCGCCGGGCGGACCGAACGGGTCCCGCACGAAGCGTTCGGCGGTGAGTTCGGGCCGTCCCAGGTAGCCGTGGGCGACTCCGTCTCCACCGATCAGCAGCTCTCCGGGGATGCCGAGCGGGGTGGGGCTGAGCTGCTCGTCGACGATGTATGCCTGGGTGTTGGCGATCGGGCGGCCGATCCTGACCTGCTGCGGGTCGGCGGGGAGTTCGGCGCAGGTGGACCAGACGGTGGTCTCGGTGGGCCCGTACACATTGAACAGCCGCGCGGTGCGCGCGCGCAGTTGGCGGGCGAGCGGCAGCGGCAGCGCCTCGCCGCCGGCCAGGCCGGTGACGGCGGTGAGCGCGTCGGCGCCGGTCCCCGCCGTGAGCATGACCCGCCATCCGGACGGGGTGGCCTGGACGTGGGTGACTCCCTCGGCGCCGATCAGTGCGAGCAGGCCGGGGCCGTCGACGGCGAGGCCGTCCGGGGCCAGGACCAGACGGCCGCCGGTGATCAGCGGCAGGTAGAGCTCCAGCGCGGAGATGTCGAACGAGAGCGAGGTCAGGCCGAGCCAGGCGTGCCGGGGCCCGGAGTCGAGCCGGCCGGCGAAGGAGGTGAGCAGGTTGACCAACGCCCGGTGGCCGACCGCGACGCCCTTGGGGCGGCCGGTGGAGCCGGAGGTGTAGAGGACGTACGCGACATCCTCCGGACCGGCGTCGGTGGGGTGGGAGGGAGCGGTGTGATCGGTGTCGCGGGTGTCGGCGGTGACGGTGCCGGAAGCGGCCTCGGCCGGCGCCGACGGCGCCGGGAGCCGTAGGACCGCTGGGGCCGCGGCGGCGACCGCGGGCGAGGGCTCGCGGTCGGCGAGCACCAGAACGGCTCCGGAGTCGCGCAGGACGAGGGCGAGGCGCTCGGCCGGGTAGCCGGGGTCCAGCGGCAGGTACGCCGCACCGGTGGCGAGTACGGCGAGCAGCGCGGCGGGCAGGTCGGCGGTGCGGTCGAGGTGGAGGGCGACGAGGTCGCCTGGCCGGACGCCACCGGCGCGCAGTGCGGCGGTCAACTGCGCGATACGGGAACGGAGTTCGCGGTAGGTGAGGTGACGGCCGGTCACGCTGACCGCGATGGCCTCGGGAGTGGCGGCGGCCTGGGCGCGGAACAGATCGAGCACGGTCCGGTCAGCCGGGTAGGGCCGGTCGGTTGCGTTCGGCGCGGTGGTGACGGCCCGGAGTTCGGCCGCGTCCAGCAGCGGCAGGTCCACCAGCCGGGTACTGGGTGCGGCGAGCGCCCCGGCGAGCAGGGTCCGGTAGTGGCCGGCGATCCGGCGGGCGGTGTCCGGGGCGAGCACGCCCGGGTCGAACTGGAGGCTGAAGTCGAGGCCGCCGCCGGGGGTGCCGGGGGCACCGGGGGCTTCGACGATCTGGAGGTGGAGGGTGTTGCGGGCGGTGCGGTTGTGCACGGCCCAGACGACCCGGGCGCCGGTGCCGGCGAAGTCCGGATCCGGGCCGCGGCGACGGTAGCCGAGCGAGACCGCGGCCAGGCCGACGCGGGGGCTCAGTCCGGTGACCGCGGTGCCGAAGGGCACGCCGCGGTACGGATAGCCGGCCCGCAGCTCGGTCCGGACGGCTGCGGCGAAAGCGGCGAAGGTCTGTGAGGCATCGGCCGCGGGCGCGTGGACGGGCAGCTCGTTGACGAACAGCCCGATCTCCCCGCCGAGTTCGGGGGTCCGGGTGGACAAGGGGACGGACACCGGCACCGCTTCGCCGCCGTAGCGGCGCAGCAGCCCGTGCAGGGCCGCGAGCAGGAACTCGAAGACGGTGGTACCGGTGGCGGCGGCCGCGGCGGCCAACTCGCCCGCCTGGGAGACGTCGAGGCGCCACTCGACCGCCTCACCGGCTCCGGCGACGGTCGTGGTGCGTGGCGCCCCGGGCAGTACCGGTGCGGTGGCGGCGGCCCAACGCGCCCCGTACCACTCGGCAGCGCTCCGTACGGTGTCCGGATCCGCGGTCGGTGCGGCCTGTGCGGTCGGTGAGCCCGGTGAGCCCGGTGAGCCCGGTGAGACCTGTGCGGCCTGCGCGCTGGCCGCGGGGAGGAGCGCCGAGCCGTACGCGGCTGCGAGGTCCCGGGTCAGGACGTCCTTGGAGTTGCCGTCGAAGACCGCGTGGTGGGCGGTGACCAGCAGCTCGGCGCTGCCGTCGGCGCGCTGGAGCAGGGTGAAGCGGCTGAGCGGGCCGGTCTCCAGGGAGAACGGACGAGCGGCCTCCTCCTCCAGCCGCTTCTCCACGTCGGCCTCGTCCGCGGGCGCGTCGAGCCGCACCAGTTCGGGCCGCCGCGCCGCGGGTTCCTGCCAGACCCGGCCGTCATGCTCCACCAGCCGCGCCGCCAGGGCCGGATGACGCCCGGTCACCGCGGACACCGCGCGGGCCAGCGCCGCCGTGTCGATCCGGTCGAAGGAGATCCGCACCGGCATGTGGAACGCCTCGCGGGCCAGTCCCAGTCGATCGGTCAGCCAGACGCCCTGCTGGGCCGGTGAGGCCGGGGTGCGTTCGGGCAGTGGGATGTCGGACATCGGCGGCTCACTTAGGACGTCGGAGCAGAGTGGAGGAGTGGCACGGTGACCGTGCGGACGCGGCATGGGGCGCGGGCTGCCGTACGTCGGGGTTCCGGACGCCGGCGGCAGGCTGCGGTGAGTGGGTTCGGTGGCGGTGTCGGCCGCCGTGTGGCGTCCGGCCCACCCCCGAGGACCGGCCGTCGGCCGTGAGAGGTCAGGTCGGCCTGACACCCCGGGGTTTGCCCGGGGCGTTCGGCAGCTCGGGCCCCCGCCCGAGGAAGACAATTGGTCCAGACCTGTCGAGAGATTCGCACAACACCCACACACCGTCAAGAGCCGTCCACGGCCCGGAATCGACCGTCATGTACACGCCGAGCTGTGCGGACGCGGCCCGGACGTCCGTCCGGGTGTCCACGGGCTTGATCATCTCTGACGATGCGTCAACGCCCTTATGGACAATGGGTGATCAGCCGCCCCCCGGCGGGGCGCAGGAGCGGTGCGACGTCGCCGATGATGCCGGTGCCGGCGGCGCCGTCGTGACGCGCGGTCACCTCGCCGGAACCGGTCACGGTGGCCGTGGTCCCGTCCACGGCCGTGGTTCCGTCTGTCCCGTCCGGGGGTGTGGGGCGGGCTGCCCCGGCCGGTCGTCGCCGGAGGTTCGTACGACCGGCGGCGGCAACGCGAGTCGGCTACCCGTGGTTCCGGCAATCCGGGACCCGGGCCGGAGGGTGTGTCACGATCGGGGCATGCTCGATCACATCTCGCTCCAGGTAGCGGATCCGGCGGCCTCCGCCGCCTTCTACGACCGTGTCCTCGCGCCGCTCGGCAGCAAGCGGCTGATGGAATTCGGCCTGGTGATCGGCTGGGGTACGACCCAGCCGCGATTCTGGATCGGCCCGGTGACGACGCCGGGTGCGGCGCGCGAAGTGCATGTGGCCCTCGAAGCGGCCGACCGGGCTCAGGTGCGCGCGTTCTTCGAAGCGGCGGTCGCCGCGGGTGCGGAGGTCCTCCACGAACCGAGGCTGTGGCCGGAGTATCACCTCGCCTACTACGGGGCGTTCGTCAGGGATCCTGACGGCAACAACGTGGAGGCGGTCTGCCACCGCTCCGAATGAGGCCCCGGCCCGTCCGCGCCCGCCGGGAACGCCCCGGTCCACACCGGCCGCCCGGCGGAGCCGCCTCGCCGAAGCCCTCGTGAACGGGTCCGCGCACCGCTCAGGCGGAGCCCTCCGCCGGGGGGTCCTGCGCGGCGCCCGGCCCCTGGGGGGCGGTGGTGTCGGCGGTGTTGACGAGAATCCGGTCGATGCTCTCGGTCACCTCCGCGGGCGCCGGGCCGGTCCCGCCGACGGACTGGTTGGCCATCGGGGGGGACTTCGTGCGCAGTACGTCCAGCAGGACTTCGATCTGGTCCCGGTCGCCCCGGAGGACGGCCTGTGCCAGGTCGTCCACGACCGCGGCCACCGGGGACCAGTCGGCGAGGAGCCACCTCCGTCGGACGAGGGTCAGCAACTCGCGGGTCTCACGGACCTGTTCGGGGTCCGGCGCGCCCGGACGCGCGGTGTCGTGGGTCATGGTCCGAGGATAGGCGGACCGGCGCCCCGGCGTCCGCGGATCAGCGTCCGCAGGAGCAGCACGAGCCCGGTGAGACAAGCGGCCGCGAGGGCCGACAGGAGCGAGCGGGCCGGACTGACGGCGGCGTGGACCACCAGGCCCGCCCCGCTCTCCACGCACCAGCCCGCGGCGGCGGCCGTGGCGAGCACCGCCCACACCACCGGGGCCCCGTGCGCGGCGCGGCCGGCCGTGGGGCCGTCCCGTCCGGGGACGGCGGCCGCGAGCAGCAGCGCCAGGGCGGCCAGCAAGGTGATCAGCGCGGGCTCCAGCCGCTTCGGCAGCGGTACGTCGTACTCCATGGCCTGGATCGCCGCGAGCAGCATCACCAGGGCTCCCAGCAGGGCCGCGTTGCGGGTGGTGATCCGCTCGTGGAGGCCCGCCGCCGCCTCCGCGGCAAGCCGTACCTGTTCGGCGACGGCCGTCTCCACGGCCGCGGCGGCGTAGCGGCTGCGCTCCTCCACCGACGCGAGCCACGCCCCGAGGTCCTCGGCCCGCCGGCCGATCCGCTCGGCGGTGCCGAGATCGCCCGTCACCGGCGAGGCCGCGGGGTCGCCCGAAGCGGGCGACGGCAGGACGCCGGGCACGGCCGTGCGCAGGTTGTGGGCGACGGCCCCGGCGTCGCGCGCGTCCTGCGCGAGGCGGGTGCGCAGGGTGGCCAGGTCGAGCAGGTCGCCCGTCATGCCGATCAGACGGGTCCGCCCCGCCGGGATGAGGCCGGGCCCGGCAGGTGCCCGTACCAGGGCGAGGAGCGCGGCGATGTGCGCCTCGACGCGGCCGACGGTGGTCCGCGCACGGGCCGTCCGTACGTCCACCGCCGCCGCCAGCAGGTCGAGTCCGGCCGCGTGGAGGAGGTAGCGGCCCAGCGGAGCGAGCAGGGGACTCCCGTCGCTCCACGTCCACCGGTCGAGTTCGGCCTCCGCTCCGGCGGGCGCCACCACGGCGAGGCACCGCGCGGTGCGCGGACCGCCCCGCGCGGCTTCGGCGAACAGCAGGTCCGTGGGGGCGTGCGTCAGCGGGGGCAGTACGACGGCCCGGCCGTCCGGGAGCGCGCCCGGCGGCAGCGCGGCCGCCAGCGCCGCACGGACGTCCGGCTCCGCCGCGCCGGCCCCCAGACCGGGCGCGACCGCGGTGAGCACCACCGCGGTCCCGGGTCCCGGAGCGGCGACCGCCTGCCACGCCGCCATCAGGTCGGCCCACACCCCGTCGGGCGGTGAGAGAGCGGCGCTGAGGCAGAGCCGGTCCCGGTAGCGTCGCAGGACGGCCTGGTGGAGTCCCGGGGCACCGGGCGCTCCGTCGGCGATCCGCAGGACCGCGTCCCCGGACGGCCCGGCGGGCCCCGCCGGGTCGAACGGTGCGCCGCCGTCGCGGTCGCTGACCGGCCAGCGGGCCAGGGCGGAGGCCCACAGCGCGCGCATCCGATCCCGGCCGTCGGCGTCATCGGCGGTGAACACGTAACCGACGAGGCACCGCTGCTCCAGAACGGCCCCGGTCATCCCGTACCGCCGGCCGTACGGGTCCACACTTCGGCGAGGGGGCCGAGAGCGGGCCGGGCCGCGGCGAGGGCCGCGAGGTCCGCGGCCAGGGCGGCGGCGAGCTCCGGTTCGGCGGCCGCCACGGTGGCGGCCCCTTCGGCGGTCGGCAGGGCCCGCTCCACCTCCTCGGCGTCCGCGTCCTGCGCGACGAGCGTGGCCACGACGGAGAGGAGGAGCGCCGCGGCCTCGCAGGGCTCGTTCCCGTCCGCGGCGGCAGCGGCGGCGGCGACGAAGACCAGGCGCAGGGCGCGGGTCGGATCCTCATCGGTGAACAGGACCGTCCGGCACAGGTCCACCAGAGCCCGGGGGTCCCCGACGAGCCCGGCGACGAGGCGGAGCAGCCGCGTGCCGTCCTCATCGGCCGACAGGAGGACGACGGCCCAGGCCGAGGCCAGCGGCACGTCAGTCACCCACCATCCGGGCAGCTCTTCGAACAGCTCGTCGGCGACGTCCCGCAGGAAGGCACCGTCGTGTTCGGCCACCCGCAGCTGTTCGGCGGGCCCTGCCGCGCAGAAGGCCGTGACACGCTCGCGGACGGCCTCCGCTCCGGTCGCCTCCACCCCGTGCGTGCGGCCGAGCAGGCGGATGCCCCGCAGCGTCCGGAAGGTCATCGGCCCGATGTCGAGGTCGGTGGGACCGGCCAGCCCGAACAGCTCGTCCACGGCCTGGTCTCCCAGGTCGGTGAGCAGTTCCGGGTGGGCCACCAGGAACGAGTGGTGTGCCTCCAGGGACGGTTGCATGACCCAGCGGTCGAGGAGTTGCGCGTAGGAGACGGGGAGGGTGACCCACTCGGGCGGGGCCGACGCCGTGATGGTGTGCCAGAGCCCGTCGAAGTCCTCACGCAGTTCCTCCCTGAACAGGCGGATCACGCACCGCAGCACGTACTGGCGCCGGGGGGCGAGGTCCGGGGCCGACAGGGACAGGGCCAGCTGGCGCAGGGCGTCCACCGGCTCGGTCGGGTCGATGGCCTGGATCTCGGCGAAGAGGACGGCCCCGATGTGGTCGACGTCCCGGAGCCGCGCCACCACCGCGCCGGCCTCCTCCGCCCGGCCGGCTTCCCGCAGGATCTCGGCGAGTCCGGAGGCGACCGACATCGTGCGCTGGCTCAGGGCGTGGTCCTGCGGAGTGACCGCGGGGATCAGCAGTTCGAGCGCCTCGGTCAGCAGTTCGACCGCTTCGGCGTCGGGCCTGCGCGCGGCGCGGCGCTCCAGGGCGTCGGCCAGCTCGTAGGTGTACGCCCGGGGCAGCCGGGCGTGGGCTTGCCGCAGCTGGGCCAGCGCTTGGCTCTCCAGGAGTTCGGCCCGCTCGCCGGGGGAACGCCCCGGCGCGTCCGGCGCGCCCGGGGACGGCGGTGGTGTCGGCTTCGCGAGGCGGCGCAGCACCCGGGCCTGCTCCAGCCGGGTGTCGCAGAAGCCGCTCAGATAGGTGTCCGGGTCCCGCCGCGTGAGCGGTTCGAGCAGCGAGGCGGCCTCGTCGAGGTACGCCGCGGACCGCTCCAGGGCGCTGCTCAGCTCCTCGGGGGCCGTACCGTCCGGTGCGCTCGCCTCCGTCACCGAGGCCGTGGAACGCAGCAGTCGTACGAGCCCGAGCAGGCCGAACTCGGGTGTGTGCGCGAACCGTTCCCGTGCGACGGCGAGCGCCGGCTCGACCTGGCCGACGGCACGTGCCTCCCGGTCGGTGATCACGGCCGCCTCCAGGTACTGGGACACCCCGCGCAGCCAGTCGGCCGCGTACCGGTCCCGGTCCGTGGCGAAGAGTCCGTCCAGGACGCCCATGGCTTCGGCGGCGTGGCCGTACGCCTCCTCGCGGATTTCTTCCTGCCACGCGTACGGGCCGTCCTGGTCCCCTTCCACCTGGGGGGCGGTCGCCCCGGCCAGGTTGAACAGGGCCGCGGCCAGCCGGGTGGCCGCCTCGGGCCCGGAGGCGGCGAGCGGCCGGAGCCGGCCGACCGCCGAGGCCGCGTACATGTACGCGCTCGTGAAGGACCGGTCCGCCGCGAGGGCCACGGCCAGCTGGGTCTCGGCCGTGGCGATGGCCACGGTGTGCGGTCCGGACGTGCCGTCGTCGAACGCCGTCAGCAGATCCAGGGCCTCGCTGCCGCTGGCGACCGCCTCCCGGCTCCTGCCCCGCGCGATCTGGATCGCGCACAGGTTGCACAGCGCGTTGCCGAGGAGGTGGCGGACCCTCTGCGGGGCCACCTCGAAGGCGTCCCGCAAGGACGCGACGCCGAGTTCCGCCGCCCGCTCCGCCTGGTCCTGCCGGCCGAGGGCGTCGAGTATGACCCCGGCCGTGTCCAGCAGTCCCGCCAGGTCGGGCCCCGGCTCCAGGCTCTCCGGCGAGCGATCCGCGGCTGCCGGGGCCGCTCCCGCGGGCTCGGACCCGGGCTCGGGCTCGGGCGACAGTACGGTCTCCAGACCCACCAGCACCAGGAACTCGTCCAGCGCGGCGAGAGCCTCCCGGGGCCGGCCCGCGCGGTGTTCCAGCCCGGCCTTCGCGATGAGGGCGTGGGGCCGCAGTTCGCGGGCCGACGGCCGGCGGGTCACTTCCAGGGCACGCACCGCGGCGGCGCGCGCCGCCGCGAAGTCCGGCACGAACTCGGACTCGCCGATCAGGGCTTTGGCCAGGGCGCGGACGCTCTGCGGGAGACCGAAGTCCTCGTTCACGAGGAACTCGTACTGCTCCCGCGCCTCGGTCGCCAGGGTGCCCGCGGATTCCCGGTCACCGGCGAGGAGGTGGGCCTCGCAGGCCAGCTCCAGACTCTCCGCCAGTTTCCACCGGTCCTCGGGTCCGTCCTCGGCGAGCCGGCGCAGCACCGTGAGCGCCGTGCCGAGCGCGGGCAGCGCCTGTCGGGCGTAGCCGTGGTTGACGAAGTGCTGTGCCACGGTGTGCGCGCTCGCCGCCAGCGCCCTGTGGTCCTCGGTGGCCTCGGCCAGCCGGGCCATGCCCTCGACGCCCTCGTTGCCCGCGGCGGACGCGTGGGCCCCGTGGTAGAGCCACAGGTACCGCGCGTCCGTGAGCGGCATTCCGGTGTCGGCCCACGCGCGCAGCGCCGTCAGCAGGGCGTCGGCGACCTGGAGCGCGGCCGCGTCGAAGGGGGCGGCCGGAACCGGGGTGAACCGGGGCCGCAGGACGTCCGCGATGCTTTGGTGGGCGATCCGGTACGTGGCCGGCCCGGGGACGCCGTCCCCCGCGCCGAGGACGTCCTGGACGACGTACCGCCCCAGCTCCGACAGCACCCAGTGGACGTCCTCACCGGTGTACCGGGCGTCCGCGTCCAGCAGGCCTTCGCCCCGGGCGAGGGCGGAGGCGACGATCAGCCATTCCGTCTCGGGGAAGCCGGAGCCCAGGCCCCAGGTGAGGGCGGTCAGGAGGATCCGCGCGTGATCGGGGGCCCGGTCGGCGCGTTCGGCCCGCAGGGGCGCCGGCACCCCTTCGATGTCCCGCACGACCGCTTCCGCGACGCTGCCGCCGAGCCGGGACGGCCAGTCCGGACCGCTCGTGTCCACCGGGCGGGAGACGAGCAGGTCCGTGAGGATTCGTGCGAGCAGGAAGGCCCCCGAGCCGTCGGCCCGGGCCGCGGCGAGGATGTGGTCCGCGACCAGGCCCGCTTTGTCCGCGCCGAGAACGGTGCCCCCCGTGGGGGACGCGGCCGTCTCCCCGGGGGCCGTCCGCTCCGGCCCGGACCCGCCGGTCAGCCGGCGTGCCACATAGCCGCGCACGGCCTCGGCGCCGCTCGCCAGGCACTCGGGCGCGGCCAGGTCGAGGTCGGCGCCCTGGTCCCCGCACAGCCGGGTCAGCAGGCTCTGCCCCTCGTGATCGTCGTCGGGGAGGTCGCGGGTCGCCACGAGCACGAGCGCGGCCTCGCCCAGGGGTACGGCGAGCCGCTCGACGATGTCGAAGGCGTGGCGCCGCCGCCGGCCGTTGCCGCGGGCCTGGAAGGCGCGGGTCTCGTCCAGTCCGTCGAAGACGATCACCACCGGGGCCGTCGGACGCGCGGCCTCGCGCACGGCCGCGACCAGTTGCTCACTGGTGCGCCGCGCGCCGCCGTCCCGGGCCAGGAGGGTGCCGGAACCGATGAGCTGCCCGTCGATCAGCGCGGCCAGGTCGTCGGCGGACCGCCCGCGCGCGTGGACGTGGGCCCGGACGGAGCCGAGCCCGGGGTCCGCGTGCTCCAATGGCTCCCCCGAGCCGAGGAGCCTGCCCCGCCGGTCCGGATCCGACAGGGTCACGACCCTGCCGATCACGGCCGACTTGCCGCTCCCCGGAGGCCCGGTGAGGACCCACACCCCGGGAGCGGCCCCGGACATCCGGCCGACGATCCGGCCGACCTCCGGCGCGCGCCCGCTGAACAGGCTCGGACCGGTGACGTCCCCCGAGCCGTGGGCCGCCTCCAGCAGGTGCTGGACGACCTGGGGGCCGGTGCCGGGCTGGTAGTGGGGATTGCGGAACATGCCGTACGGCCGGCCGTCGACGGTCAGTCTCTCACCGGGGCCCGCGAATCCGGGGCGGTTGCGCATCTGCGGCCGCTGCGGATTGACGCGGAACTCCAGCAGTTGCGGAGAGGCCGGGCCGACCCGTTCCCGCCACCGGTCGAGGAGCTCCTGTGCCACGGCCTCGGGGGTGACCAGGGGCTGACCGGCCGTCCACGCCCGCAGGTTGCTGCTGCCCGTGCGGGGACCGTGGGCCAGGACCTGCGTCAGATGGTGGGGGAGAAGCCCGTCGGCGGCGTCCTGACCCTCGACGGTCGCCGTCAGCATGCCGATCCACAGGAAGTCACCGGAGCCCTCGGCCCGCCGGACCGCGTTCGCGACGGCGTCGGCCACGGCGAGGGAGGTGCCGGCGGAAGCGGCCGAGCAGCAGTCGACCACCAGCAGCAACTGGCGGGCCCCGGAGGCGGCCGCCCACGTCACCAGGTCCTCGGCGGCCACGGCCGGCGACCACGGCACGTCGTCCCGCACGCGGGTGTCGCGGACGGCAAGCATCAGCCGGCCGTCGTCCCGCCCCGGTTCCCCGTGCCCGCTCCACACCACCAGCAGGTCGGTCAGCCGGGGCGGCGCCGAGCCCTCACCGGCCGGCAGGACGGCTCCGGCGACGAGTTCCTCCACCCGGCCGGCGGTGGGGTCGACGACGATCCGCGAGGAGTAGGCGCGGGCGTACCCGGGAACCGCAGCCGCCAGGACTTCGTCGAGCCGGACGACGCCCCCGGCCGGGCTGGGGAGGTCGTCCAGCCGGTCGCTGGCGTAACGGGAGGCGCCGACACCGACGTAGTGGAAGCCACCGGCGGGCCGCGCCCCGGGGCCGCTCGTCCGCCCGTCGCCCGGCTCCGCCGCCGTGCTGTGTTCCTCGTACGTCAAAACGATCTCCTCCGGTTCGCCGTCCGCTGCGACGCTGTCACCAAGGCCGTCCTTCCATAGGCCACTTGAAGCATCCGTGACCGTCGCGCCGCCCGGTCCGTCCCTACCCGCGGGCTGCCCGCCGGACGCGTCGGCGGTCGGGGGGAGCTGCGCGCCGGCGAGGTCCGGCGAGGTCCGGCCGTGAGGTGCGCGGTGATGTGCCACGGGATGACTGGTTCCCGTCATTTGTCCGCTGTGGGCAGCCCGGGGAATCCGTGCCCGCTGCACGGGTCCCACGTGCCCTTCCCTGCGCCGACGGGGGGCGTCGTACCGGTAAACCCCTCCTCATAAACAGACGAAGAATGACTGGATCGCGGTGGCAAAGTCATGGTGACTATTCGCGCGCTGCTACAGTTTTCTTCCCGTACATCTTTCGGCTCCCGACTCGGGTGCCGCTCGGGGTGATACGGAAGGTGGCGAAAGGGGGCCGTGTTTCTGGGAGTGGGCCGGCTTTCGTGTGCCGTGTGGCACTTTCATCGCCGGGAAACGGCTCCCGCATTCGACTTCTCCGCAAGCGCGATAGGTGGGACCGGGGAGTCGGCGCACCCGCCGACGCAGGGTCACGGCGCGCTCATCCCCCCTCCACCAGGCCCTCACGGGAGGTGTCCTTGTCCGTTCAGCACACTCGTTCGATGCTCGCGCGCGGCCTGAGCGTTCTGCGCTGCTTCCGGCCGGGTGAACCAGAACTTCAGTTGTCTGAAATAGCGCGCAGAGCCGATATGCCCAAGGCGACCGCTCACCGGATCATCTCGGAACTAGTCGAGGAGGGAATGCTGGAGCGGGGCGAGCGGGGATTGAGGCTGGGCGTCGCTCTTTTCACGCTGGGCGCCCGCGTTCCCCGGCAGCTCACGCTGCGCAGTCTGGCTTTTCCCTATGCCGAACAACTTCATCACGTCACTCGTGGGAGCGCTTTCATTTTCATTTCCGACGCGTCCGGCCCGGACGCGGCGCTGGTGGACGCGGTACGCCGCGCCCCCGGCGCGGGCACCGAACTCGGAGTGGAGGACGAGGCCCGGGCGTCGGTGCAGGCCGCGACCCGGATCTTCCAGGCGTTCGCGGCCGGCCCCCTGCCCTTCCCGGCCGCGTGGGAGGAGGCGGAAGGGGAAGCCGGACGGGTGCGGCACCAGGGGTTCGTGGCCGTGCGCGGGGCGACCGGCGCCGTCGGCATCGCGGCTCCCGTGCTCACGGCGTCGAGCACGGCGGTGGGCGCCCTGGCCGTCACCGGTCCGCAGGGGCGGCTCCAGCTGGTCGGGGCGGTCTCGCACCTGAGGGCGGCGTGCGCCGCCGTCTCCCGCGCGCTCCAACGCACCCCCGAGATGGCACCGGCCCGCTGAGCCGAGTCCTGTCGTACCCGTGCGGGCCCCCTCGTCGCACGGGTGCGACAGGCCGTACCGGACCGCCGCCCCGGTGGTCCGCCCGTGCCGTCACGGACGCCCTGCCCGGGCACCGGGCGGCCCACGTCAGACCCGCCGGGCCGTGATCAGCGCCGGCGACAGCCTGGCCGCCAGGAACTCCGTCCGGGCCGCTTCCAGGGTGGCGCGGATGAGATCGGCCGACGCCGCCCCGTAGATGCCGGCCACGCTGCCGCGGAACACGCGCAGGACCTTCAGACGGTCCGTGAGCAGCGCCACCGCCCACCGCGTCAGGTCACCGCGGACCACGTCCGCGAAGCCCGCGCGTTCCAGGTCCCGCAGCCGCTCCCCGAGCGGGGTCGTGAAGAACACCCCGCGCGGATGAGTGACGCGGAACGCCTCCGAGGGCTCCCCGTCACCGGGCGTCAGACTCACCTCCTCGGTCAGGACGAGCAGGCCGCCGGGACGCAGCAGCCGCCCGGCCTCGCGCAGCACCTCGCCGGACGCGGGGAAGTGCGGCATCGACCCCGTGACCCACACCACGTCCAGCGAGGCGCCGGGAAGGGGGACCGCGGTGGCGGACGCGCAGATGTCGGTCATCCCGGCGCGCCCCTGACCGCGGTTGATGCTGCGGCTGACCGCGCAGTGCTCGGGCACGAGGTCCACGCCGTGGGCGCGCCGTACGGACAGCCCGCCCGCGGTGATCCTGTCCACCGTGTACCGGAGCGCTCCGCCGAAACCGCTGCCCAGCTCGCACACCTCCAACGGCCCCCCGCCGTGGGCGAGGACGGCTTCGGCGACCAGGTCGCAGCCCTGCGGCCCGAAATGGCCCATCTGGTCCAGGCCCAGCAGTCCGGCGGGACCCTCCTCGCCGCTGAATCCGACGATGGAGCGTTCGGTGCGCTCCCAGTCGTGCAGCGCGGGGAACAGCTCCCGGTGGTAGCGGGACTGGACCCCTCGCTGTCCGCCCGGTGAGCAGGCTCCGGTCCTCGCCCCCGGTGCGGGACCGGGCCCCGGCCCGGTGTCGTGGTCCGCGGTGTGCGGTCCGGTGTCCGGCATCGTGATGCTCCTCGGTGGGTCCGTACGGCGGTCCTCGCGCGGGGCGGGGCGCGGGGAGACGTTCAAGCGCGGCGGCGGGAGACGCCTACCGCGGCTGCGGGGGCCGGAACTCGGCCGGTACGGCCCCGCACACGGAGTCCAGGATCGCGAGGGCCTCCTCGGCCTCGTCGTCCGAGGCGACCAGCGGCGGCAGCAGCCGGAGCACCTCCGGACGGCCCAGGCACGGCGAGACCACCAGCCCCTTGCGGCCTAGTTCCATCAGGACGTCCCCGGCCGCCGCGGGAGTGGCGAACTCCACGCCCCACAGCAGCCCCCGGCCCCGTACCCGCGTCACCAGCCCGGGATGCCGGCCGGCGATCCGGTCCAAGCCGTCGGCGAGCAGCCGCTCCAGCACGGCTCCGCGCGGGGCGAGTTCCTCCACGGCCGTGAGGGCCGTGAGAGCGGCGGCTGCCCCGAGCGGATGGCCGGAGAAGGTCGTGGTGTGGGCGAACGGGTCGGCCGACAGGGGGGCGTACAGCTCCGGAGTGGCCAGCACGGCGGACAGCGGCTGCACTCCGCCGCCGAGCGCCTTGCCGAGGAGCACCGCGTCGGGCCGCATCCCGGCGTCGGTGCTGACCAGCCGCGGCCCGCACCGGCGCAGCCCCGTCTGGATCTCATCGGCGATCACGAAGGCGCCGTGCGCGTGCGCGGCGTCGGCGAGCGCCCGCAGGAACGCGGGCTCCAACGGCCTTACCCCGCCCTCCCCTTGGACCGGCTCGACGATGACCGCCGCCACCCCGCCCGCCGCGAAGGCCGCGGGTATCGCCGCCGGATCGGTCGCGATGTGGGTCACACCGCCCAGCAGGGGTTCCAGGGCGCGCCGGTAGCGCGTGTTCCAGGTCGCCGCGAGCGCCCCGAGGGACTTGCCGTGGTAGGCGCCCTCGACCGCGACCACGCGGGTGCGGCCCGTGGCGAGACGGGCCAGTTTGAGGGCCGCCTCGACCGCGTCGCAGCCGTTGAGCCCCAGCCACACCTTGGTCAGCCGTCCCGGATCGCCCCACGCCGCCAGCCGCCGGGCCAGTTCGGCGGTCGTACGGTTGGCCAGGACCCGGGTCGACACCGGCATCGCGTCCAGCTCGCGGCGCACGGCGGCCAGGACGGCCGGGTGGCGCTGCCCGAGCAGGGTCACGGCGTAGCTCCCGAAGTCCAGGGCGGTGCGGCCGTCGGAGAGCAACAGGCGGGCACCTTCGCCGCGCATCTCGATCGCCCCGGAGCCGTTCATCCCGTACACCAGGGCGAGTTGAGGGGACTGGTGGCTGCGCGTCGCCTCGAGCGCGCCCCGGGCGGCCCCGTGTCCGTCGCTCGCGGTCATCGGTTCCGTCCTCTCCTCGCCCGGCCCCGACGATCCGGCGCGGGCGTGATGGGAATCCGTCCAGGGACGGTTCTATCGCTCCGCTCCGCCGCTGAGAAGTCGCGTTCCGGCTGCCGGAACGTTCATTGCCGGGACCGTCGGCCCCTGAAAGGCTGGGGCCGTCGCGGGAGTTCCACATCACGACGTCGCGACATCCCGACGCCCCGCCGGCAGCCGCATCGGAAAGGTGCACCGAACTCGATGGAGACCACTTCGGCACGTGCCGACGCATTTCCCGGACCGGGAATACTGGAAAACCGCCTGGACGCCTTTCTGGACGAACGCGGAATCACCTGGGACGCGGTGCGGCGCGAGGCCGACCAGGGAATGGGAAGTCCCGCGCTCGCGGTCGCCGCCGGATCCGTGCTGGCCGGGTTCGGCAACCATCGCAGCGACCTCGACCTCTTCGTCCTGGTGGAGAACGACCGGCTCACCCGCTTCCCCGTCCAGTCGCACGAACACGGCACGCTGATCGACGTCAACATCCGCCGGGCGAGCGCCGTCCGGGACACCACGGCCGCCCTGCGGACCGAGCCCTGGCCCCGGTTCGCCTCGGTGGGAGAGTCCGGCTGGAACCACCGGCGGCGCGCTCTCAACACCGCGAACCGGCTCGCCCTCGGGCTGCCGCTCGTCGCCGCGCCGCCCTGGGACGACTGGCACGCGGCCCTGCGCGGCCCCTGGCTCGCCGAGGTGGTGGAACAGTGGTGGACGGTGGAGGCGCACCGGCTCGCCCAGGCCGCCCGCTGGCTGTGCGGCGCCAAGCCCATGGCGGCGGCGGCCCGCGCGCGGGAAGCGGTGGTCGCCGCGCTCAACGCGCGGGCGGCGGCCGGCGGGCAGGCGTACTTCCCCGCCAAGTGGGTGGGGGAGAAGCTCAAGGCCCTCGACGACGCCGAGGGCCTGGCCGTCCTCGGCGACGCGCTGGCCCCGCCCCTCGACCCCCGGGAGAGGGTCCCGCACTGCCTCGGCCTCGTCGACCGCCTGGCCGGCGAAGCCGCCCCCCTCCACGCGGTGCTGCGCTGGTCCACCGGCGTCGCGACGACCGTCCTGGACGACCGTACGGTCGTGGACCGATGGCAGTTGCGCGCGCTGGAGGTCCTCCGGTCGGACCTGCCGCACGAGGACGGCGACGCGGTCCTCTGGTCCGGCCCCGCCGGCTCCGCGCTCCCCGCCGAGCTGCTGACCCTGTTCGCGGGCGACATGGTGTGGCTGGGAATGGCCCACCCCGGCCCGGAGGTGCCCGCGTGACGCGCCCCGGCACCGCCGTCCCGGCCGGCCCGGCGCCGGGCGAGGCCGTCCCGACCGACCTGCGCCGGCTCCTCGCGTTCCGGGCGCACGGCGCCGCCCGGCTGCTCCTCGGCTGCCGGGCCCGGCTGGAGGACATCGAGGGCGCCACCGCCGCGGGCCAGACCGAGGTCGCCGTACTCATGGCCTACGAACTCGTACAGCTCTCGCTGTCCGTACGGGGGCTGCGCACCGAGGGCGAGCTGAGCTACGGGCGCGACGAGGCCGCCTCGGACCCCTTCGCCGGAGTCCCGGCCGACGAGGTCGAGGCGGGGCTGCTGCTCGCCGCGCGGGGCCGGGAAGCCGCCACCGGCGACCCCGGGCGGGGCGAGGAATGGCTGGAGCGGCTGCGGGACCACCTGCGCGACACCGAGGCCCTGCTCGGATACCGCGAGCCGCTGCCCGACGTGCGGTCCGGCAGCGGGCTCATGAAGGGCTTCAAGCTGGCCCGTACCTGGCAGCCCCACCTCCAGCGCCTCGGCCTCCCCGGCCTCCTGCCGGAAGCGTGGACGCGCCGTGTCGACTGATCCGTTCCCCGCGACCGCCCCGGACGGGGCGCCGCCGCCGCTGGCGATGCGCGGCGTCGGCAAGCGGTACGGCTCCGTGACGGCCCTGGACGACGTCAGCCTGCACATCGCCGAAGGTGAGGTCGTCGGCCTGCTCGGACACAACGGCGCGGGCAAGACGACGCTGATGTCCCTGGTGGCGGGGCTGCTGCGGCCCGACGCGGGGGAGATCGAGGTGCTGGGCGTCTCCACGGCCCGCGAACCCCGCCGGGCCCGGCTGCGGCTCGGCCTCGCCCCCCAGGAGCTCGGCGTGTACCCGCCGCTGACCGTGCGGCAGAACCTCCGTTTTTTCGCGGAACTCGCCGGGCTGCGCCGCCGGGAGGCCGACCGGCGCATCGAGGAGGCCGCCGAACCACTGGGCCTCGCGGGCCTGCTCGAACGCCGCGTCGGGCGGCTCTCCGGGGGCGAACAGCGGCGCGTGCACACCGCGATGGCCCTGCTGCACCGGCCCAGGCTCCTCCTGCTCGACGAGCCGACGGCCGGAGTGGACGTGGAGACCCGGGCCCGGCTCCTCGCCCACGTCCGCGAGCTGGCCGCCGCCGGTACCGCCGTCTGCTACTCCACGCACTACCTCGGCGAGGTCGAGGACCTGCACGCGAGCGTGGCCGTACTCGACCACGGCCGCCTGGTGGCCCGCGGAACCATCGCCGACCTGGTCCGGGAGCACGGTGACGGGGCGGTGGAACTGACCTTCTCCGGCGCCCCGCCGCCCCTGCGCGTTCCCTGGCCGGTGACCCGCGCCGGTGAAACGCTGCGCGTGCACGCCCGGGAGCCGCACCTCGCGGCCCCCGAGGTGCTCGCGGCGCTCGGCGACGCGCTCACCCGGTTGGTCAACCTGCGGGTGCTACGGCCCAGCCTGGAGACCGTCTTCCTGGCCCTGACGGGGCAGCGGCCCCAGGCCCCCGGGGAACCCGGCGCACCCGCCGCACTCGGCGAAACCGCCGCGGCCGATGCGACGGGTGTGCCCGGTGCGACCGGTGCGGCTGGTGCGACCGAGCCCCCGGCCGGCCGGACCGTGGAGGCGGGGCGCCATGGGTGACGGGTCGCCGGGCCGGATCGCCGCACTGGTCCGGCAGGACGTACGCCTCCTCGCGCGCGACCCCGCGCCGCTCGTCGTCCGCACGGTCATGCCCCTGCTGATCATGGGCTTCATGCAGCCGCTGTTCCGCGCGGCGCTGCGGGCCGGCGACGTCAAGGACGCCACCGGAGCCGAACAGGGCGTGCCCGGCATGGCGGTGATGTTCCTCTTCTTCCTCGTCACCGTCATGGGCTTCGCGATGTTCCGGGAACACGGCTGGAACACCTGGGACCGGCTCCGGGCGGGACCCGCGAGACCGTTCGAGCTGGTCGCGGGACGGATCGTCGTGCCCCTGGCGGTCGCGGTCGCGCAACTGGCCGTGGTCTTCACGGCGGGCGGCCTGCTGTTCGGACTGCGGGTACGGGGCCCCTGGACCGCGCTCGTCGTGGTGGGGGTGCCCCTCGCGCTGTGCGTGGTCCTGGCCGGCATGGCGCTGGTCGCGCTCTGCCGCACGATCGCGCAGCTCAGCGTCTTCGCCAACCTCCTCGCGCTGCTCTTCGCCGGCCTCGGCGGCGCGCTGACCCCGCTGTCCGCACTGCCGGACTGGGCGCGCCCGCTCGCCCCGGGCGTGCCCAGCTACTGGGCGATGCGCGGCTTCTCCACCGTCATCCTCGACGGCGGCGGCGTGCGAGCCGTGCTGCTCCCGGCCGGCGTGCTGTGCGCGTTCGCGGCCGGCCTGACCGTCGTGACCCTGCTCTTCTTCCGGGTCCACCACCGCAAGCTCTCGTGGTCGTGAGGCCGTGCCGCCGAAGCCCC
This sequence comes from Streptomyces sp. NPDC002044, assembly GCF_040296725.1. Taxonomy (NCBI): domain Bacteria; kingdom Bacillati; phylum Actinomycetota; class Actinomycetes; order Kitasatosporales; family Streptomycetaceae; genus Streptomyces; species Streptomyces sp. NPDC002044. The sequence goes on along the minus strand of NZ_JBEOXU010000003.1, from coordinate 55,960 downwards.
CACCCCGCGACGTTCCTGGAGGAACGCCATGCCCGCCGTCGTGGTCTTCGACTGCTTCGACACCGTCGTCCTGTCCCGTCCGCTCCCGGGCGCGGACCACTTCACCGCCTGCCTCGCCGACGTGCTCGCCCTGGACCCGCGGCGGGCGGGAGCGGTCGTGCGGACGGTCTTCGACGCCCTCCTCACGGCGATGACCGACCCCTCCGCGCCCCAGCCGCCGACCCTCGGCCTGCTGGACACGGCCCTGCGGGAACGGGGCGAACCGCGGGGGACCGCCGATCTGGAGGAGGCGCTGTGGCGGGCCCTCGGCTGCGCCGATCCCGGCCAGTACACCCTGTGCGCGCCGATGGCGGACGCGATGTCCCGCGCCGCCGCGGCCGGCCACACCGTCCGCCTCCTGTCCAACTGCTACCTCCCCGGCCCCCTCATGCGAAGGCTCCTGTACGGGCTGAAGGTGCCCGAGGTGTACGACCGGGCCCTGTTCACGGCGGACGGGGGTCCGAAAAAGCCGGACCCCCGCGCATTCCGGCTCATCGGAGCGGGCGGGTTCGACCGGCGCGTGATGGTCGGGGATTCCGCGGAACTCGACATCGAGCCGGCCCGCGCACTCGGCTGGGACACGGTCCACGTGAATCCCGCGCACCCGGATCCGACTCGGCTCCTGGCCCTCCTGGAACTCTGAGAAACGATTCGTCAGGCGCCACGGAGAATTCCCCCCGATTCGTGTTCCGCACAAAGAAACACTTGCTGATAAGACCGCCGTCGTCTGATTGTGTTCATCCCGTACCGATCGACGATCCGTACGGAACCGAACCCCGAGGGGAGAGGCATGACCCATGCCGCCGCGGACGCGACGGAGGGGGCCGGCCACACCGACGCCGCCCCCCACCTGTCCCTCCTGAACGCCGGTTGGAGCACGCTCTGGACGCCGGACCCGCCCCGCGAGGGCGCCTGCGGCGCCGACCGGATCCGGGACCTCGCCGCGAACGGCTACGCGGCCCTCGCGATCCCCCGGGAGTTCGGCGGCGCGGGCGCGACCCTCGTCGAAGTGGCCGCCGCGCAACGCGCGTTGGGCATGGCCGACCCGTCGGCCGCGATCGCGCTCAACATGCACGCCTTCACCGTCGGGCTGATGGCCGACTACTGGCGGCGCCACCGGGACTCCAGCTGGATGCTGCTCGAGGGGATCGCCCGGACCGGCGCCCTCGTCGCGTCCGCGTTCGCCGAGCCCGGAGGCAGCCCCAACTTCATGAGCAGCCGCTCCGAGGCGGTCCGGACCGCCAAGGGGTACCGGGTGTCGGGAACGAAGTTCCCCTGTTCCCTCGCCACCACGGCCACCCTCGTGTGCCTGACGGCCCGGGTCACCGGGACCGACGACACGATCCTCGCCCTGTGCCCGCGTACGTCCCCGGGCCTCACCGTCGGTGAGGAGTGGTCCTCGCTCGGCATGACCGGCTCGGACACGGCCGGGCTGGTCCTGCGCGACGTGGAACTGGACGACCGGCTCGTCTTCCACCGGGGCCCCGCCGACGTCATCGACGACAACGTGATCTCCGGGATGGTCTGGTTCGCGGTCCTGCTGAGCGCCACGTACCACGGTGTCCTCAGCGGGCTGCTGGACCTGGCGTACCGCCAGGTGATCCGGGCGGGGACCCACGGTCCGAGGACCGCCCTCCTCGGCCGCGCCACCCGGGAACTGCTGACCCTCGGCGGAGCCTGCCGCCAGCTCGCCGCGGACGTCGCCTCCGGCGCGGTCGCGGGGCGGGCCGCGCTGGCGGCCGCCGTCGGCCTCAGGGCCTCGCTCAGTGACACCCGTGACCGGGTGCTCGCCGCCGTGACGCCCGTCATCGGCGGCCGCCTGTACGGAAAGGGGCAGGCGGCCGCCTCCCTCCTCGTCGACTCGCTCGCCGTCCACCACCATCCGCCGTCCCTGCTGACGTGCGACGACGTGGTCGGCGCCTTCTGTACGGGACGTGAGATCAGCTTCGATCCGGCCGCCTGAGCCGCCCAGCCCTGCCCGAAGGAGACACACCGCGATGCCCCACGTCGAGGTCAACCTGCCCATCAAGGCCCCGGCGGCGGACGCCTGGCGTGCCGTCACCCGCCTCGAGGACTACGCCGACTACATGGAGAACGTCGAATCGGTCACCGTGCTCGGCGCCTCCGAGAGCGGAGCCCGTACCAGCGCGTGGTCGGTGCTGCTGAAGGGCTCCGTACTCGAATGGGTGGAGGAGGACGAACTCGACGAAGCGAACCGCGTGATGTCGTTCTCCCAGACGTCCGGGGACCTGGACGAGTTCACCGGGTACTGGCGCGTCGACGACCGGGGCGACGGCACCTCGGTGGTCGTCTTCTCGGTCGACTTCGAGATCGGCATACCGCTGCTGGCCGACATGCTGAACCCGGTCGCCGCCAAGGCGCTGCGCGAGAACTCCGAGCACATGCTGCGTGCCATCGAGCGCCGGATCACGGTCTCGTGACCGCCTCCGTACGCGTCCTGGTGACCGGCGCCACCGGCGCCGTCGGCGGGGCCGTGATGCGCGCGCTCACCGCGGCGGGACACCGGCCCCACGGCGTCAGCCGCCGCGGGGGGACCGGAGCCCGCCAGCACGTCTGGCAGGCCGGGCGGGAGGCCCCGCCGCCCGCACTGCGCGGCCCCTGGGACGCGGTGGTGCACTGCGCCGCCGACACCCGCTGGAACCTGCCCTTCGACGAAGCCGAGCAGGCCAACGTCGCCCCGCTGCGGGCGGTGCTCGGCCTGACCAGCCCGCGGACCCACCTCGTCCACCTGTCCTCCTCGTACGCCACCGGCCTCGCCGGGGACACCACCTCGCCCTCCCCGGAGTCCTACCGCAACTCGTACGAGTGGTCCAAGGCCGCGACCGAACGCCTGGTCCACGCCGAACGGCGGAGCGCCGACATCGTCCGCTTCCCCGTGGTGATGGGTGCCCGGGCCGACGGACTCCTGGACCGCTACAGCGGCTTCTTCTGGCTGCCCACGTCCCTGTGCAGCGGCGCCGTCCCGGCGATGGTGGCCGAGGAGAAGGCCCTGCTGGACATCGTCAGCACCGACGACGTGGCCGGACACGTCACACGGCTCGTCGGCGACGGCCCGCCGGCCGGCACGAGACTGTCGGTCCTCGGCCGCGGCGACCGGGCCCAGCCGGTGGCCGCGGCCTTCGAGACGGTCCGCGCCGCCCTCAACACCTGGCGCGGCGAACACGGGGTGCCCCCGCTGGAGCGCCTGCCGTCGATGACGCCCGAGCAGTGGAACCGCTTCTACCTGCCCTTCGCCGAGGAACACCTGGACCGGGCGCAACTGCTCCGGGTCACCGCGTTCCGCGCCTACCAGGGATACCTGTCGGTCACGGAACCGTTCGAGATCACCCACCGGGTGCCCGACACCGCCCTGGTGCTCCACCGCTCCATCCGCCGCTGGGCACAGACCCACGCGAGCGCCGCCCGCCGGATCCCCCGGCCGTGGCGGACCTGACCGGTACGCGCCGCGGACACGGCGCCGCGGGGAACTGACCGAAGGTGCAGGCCGGCCCGCCGGGGCCGGAGTGCCGCCGTTCGCCCAGGAAGGAAGAACCGCCATGAAGAACATTCGCGTCGCGTTCGCCGGCGCAGGCAACTGCGCATGGAGCTTCGCCCAGTTCGCCGCTCAGGCGCAGGCCGACCCGGACACCAGGCTGCCGGGACTCATGTGCCACACGCTCGGCGGCTACCGGCTCGCCGACGTCCGGATCGTCGCGGCGTTCGACGTGGACGCGGCGAAGGTCGGACTGCCCCTCGCGGAGGCGTTCACCGCGCCCGCCATCTCCGCCACCGGCTTCACCGCGCTCGGCGCCGACCGTGACGCCCCGGTCCTCCCGGCGCCCGTGCTCGACGGCCTCGCGGGCCCGCTCGGCGCGGTCATCCCGGTCGCCACCGCCGCCCGGGACGCCACCCCGGAGGACGTGGCCAAGGCCCTCGTCGAGTACGAGGCCGACGTCCTGGTCATCGCCCTGCCCACGGGCGCCTCCCAGGCCATCCGGATGTTCGCCCAGGCCGCGCTCACCGCCGGGACCGCCGTCGTCAACTGCACCCCGGAGGAGCTGGCCCGGGACGAGAACCTCAGCCGCAGGTTCGCCGACGCGGGGGTCGTCCTGCTCGGCGACGACCTGCGCAGCCACCTCGGCGCCACCTGCCTGCACACCACCCTCATCGAGCTGCTCCTCAGCCGCGGCCTGGAGCTGGAGAGCACCTACCAGCTCAACGTCGGCGGGAACACGGACTTCCTGAACCTCGCGGACACCGCGCGCTCCGCCTCCAAGTTCACCTCGAAGGCCAACGCGCTGCGCGCGGCGGGAATGACCGACGTCGACGGGGTCGCGGGCCCCGCCGGGTTCATCGGGCACCTCGCCGACACGAAGCTGTGCTTCGCCAACATCACGGCGAAGTCCGTGCTCGGCTCGCAGGTGCGCATCGACATCAAACTCACGGTGGAGGACAGCCCGAACGCCGCCGGTGTCATCGCCAACGCCGTGCGCGCCGCGAAGACCGCCGGCGACCGGGGCCTGTCCGGCGCGGTGGACGGCCCCTCCCCGCTGCTCTTCAAGAGCCCCCCGCACGGTCTGCCCGAATCCGAGGCCAGGACCGCGTTCCTGGACTTCGCCTCCTGAGCCGCCCCCCCCGGTCACCGAACAGAGAGACGGTCAATGCTGTCCATACAACGGGACTCCCGCTCGGTCGAGGACCTGCCCTACGAGCTGGTCGAGCGCAAGGGAGTGGGCCACCCGGACACCATGTGCGACGCCATCGCGGAGCGCATGTCCCGCTTCTACTCCCTCCACTGCCTCAAGGAGTTCGGCGGGGTCGCCCACCACTGGTTCGACAAGGTCACGCTCTACGGAGGCGGGGCCGACACCGGCTACGGGCGGGGCGAACTCACCTCGCCGTACCGGGTGATGGTCTTCGGGAAGGCCGCCTTCCGGGTGGGGGCCGTCGAGATACCCGTACAGGAACTCGTCTTCCGCGCGGCGGCGGACGTCCTGGCGGAGGTCACCACCGGCTTCGACGCCACCCGCCACCTCGTCGTCGAGCTCGGTGTCGTCGACCACCAGGGTTCGGGCCGCGGCCGCTCCCGCTACCAGCCCGCCTCGCCGCGGGACCTCGTACCCCTGCGCTCCGGCGGGCTGGTGTCCAACGACACCAACCTGCTGCACGGTTACGCCCCGCTGTCCCGGCTGGAGAGCGTCGTGCTCGGGCTGGAGCATCTCGTCAACGGCGCCTCCTTCAAGCAGCGGCACCCGGACTCGGGCTGGGACGTCAAAGTGTTCGGCAGCAGGCGCCGGGACGCCTTCAGCCTCGTCGTCAACATGCCCTTCCTGGCGGCCCGCATCGAGTCGATGGACCACTACCTGGCGCGCAAGGCCGTCGTGCGGGAGGAACTGGAGGAGTACATCGCCTCCCTCGGCATCCGCGACGTCCGGCTCCTGGTGAACGCCACCGACCGCAACGGCCGTCCCTACCTCACCGCGCTCGGGTCCGTGGCCGACACGGGCGACGTGGGCGTCGTCGGCCGGGGGAACCGGGTCAACGGCCTCATCACCCCCATGCGTCCCATGAGCATCGAGGCCCCCGCCGGCAAGAACCCCCTCGACCACACCGGGAAGATCTACAACGTCATGGCCATGCGGCTGGCCCAGCAGGTCCACGAGGAGTTCGGCGGACCGGCGCAGGTCCACATCTTCACCTCCAAGGAGGCCCCGCTCGAGCACCCCGACGAGGTCGTCGTGACCACCCCCGACGCGGACGAGCCGGCCCTGCGGGCCCTGGTGGAGGCCACCGTCGCGGGCTCCGCCGACCTGACGGTCGAGCTGATCGAGAACGGCATCACGCTGTGGTGACCGCCCGGGAGGCGCACGCCCTCGTCGCGCGGGCGCGCGCCACCGGACCGCGCACGGACACCGGGCCGCCGCCGACCGCCCCGCCCGCGACCGGCAGCCACTTCGTGGTCCTGGTCAAGCCCGAGGTGATGACGCCGGCCGGGGCGCCCGAGGCGGCCGCGGAGGCGGTACGGGTGCTCGGCGAGGCGCAGGCGGACGTGCGCCGCGCGGCCGTCGTCCCGGCGGGGGAGTTCGCGCGGCGCGGGTACCTGCTCCTGCACTACCCGCGCCTGCACCGGCTGGCCGCGGACGGGCCCGCGGCCCTCACCTCCGCCGCCCGGCGGGAACTGCGCTCGCTGCCGGGCGCGACGGGGACCGGCGACGTCTTCGGGGCCTACGAGGCGATGACCCGGGAGGCCGCCCTCACCCCCCAGGCCCTGGACGAACGCTGCCGGGGCGCGGGCATCCACCGGCTGGGCTCCGGCTCGTACGCCTCGGTGACCGTGCTGAACGGCCGCCCGGTGACCGTACTGAACGGATTCCTGCCGGCCCTCGCCGAGGGCTACACGGGATCCGGGGCGCTCGTCGCGCTCCTCGAATGCCACAGCCGACGCGAGATCGCGGACTTGCGCGGGGAGGTGCTGGGAGCGCTCCATCCCGCGCGGGCGGCCCCACGTTCCCTGCGCGGCGCTCTGGGGGCGCTGGCCCGCGACCAGGGCATCGCCGTCTCCGAGGGGCGCAACGCCGTCCACCTGTCGGCGGGGCACCTGGAGGGCATGTTCCAGACCTGGCGGTACTTCGCGGCGGCCGACGGGCGGGGTATCGGCAGCACCGCCTTCGGCGCGAGCCTGGCCGAGCGGGGCGTGCCGGAGGCTTCGGCGGCGGAGTTCGCCGACGACCGCAACCTCACCGGGGACTCCGGGGAGACCTTCTCGCCGCACGGCGCCACCGAGGGGCTGCGCCGCGAGGACGCGCTCGACCACGTACGCGCATGGACCGCAGGAAAGGGGCTGGGGACGACATGAACACCCTCGAACGGGGGCTCGCCGGGCGCACCGCCGTGGTGACCGGCGGCGCCCAGGGCATCGGCGCCGCGGTGGTCGGGAGGCTGTGCGCGGAGGGATGCCGCGTCCTCGTCCTCGACAAGAGCGCCGAGCACGGCCGCGCCGCGGTGAAGGCGTGGCGCGAGCACGGTCACGAGGTGAGCCTGGCGGTGGGCGACGTCGTCGACGAGGAGACGGTACGGGCGGCCTTCGCCGGTCTGCCGGCCGGCTGGCCGGCGCCCACCCTGCTGGTGAACCTCGCCGCGGGCTTCGTCTTCAAGGGCCTGGACGCGACCCCGCAGGAGTGGCATGCCGCACTCGACCCCACCATCATCGGACTGGCCCTGGTCACCCGTGAGTTCGTCGCCGGACTGCCGCGGGAAGCGGCCGGAGCCGCGATCGTGAACATGGCCTCCGTCTCGGCGCACATCGCGCAGAGCGGATACCTGACCTACAACACCGGCAAGTCGGCGGTACTGGGCTTCACCCGCTGCGCGGCCCAGGAACTGGCCCCCCGGGGCGTCCGGGTCAACTCGGTGAGCCCCGGGACGGTGTGGAACGCCAACAACGAGCGTCACCACCGCGAGGCCCTCGGCCTCGACCGGGCGTCGGCCGAGGCGGCCCCGGAACACGGCGGGAAGTTCCTGCTGGGACGGTTCGCCGACCCGGAGGAGATCGCGGCGCCGATCGCCTTCCTGCTGTCCGCCGAGGCCGGCTTCATCACCGGCACCGACCTGCCGGTCGACGGCGGATACCTGGCGGTGTGAGCGGTGATCGATCTGCACACCCACCACCAGCGCTGCGGGCACGCCACGGGCACGCTGCGGGACTACGTCACGGCAGCGCTCGACCGCGGCGTCAAGGTCCTCGGACTCTCCGACCACACCCCGATGTTCGCGGAGGAGGAGGACCACGCGCTGCCGCGCGTGGCGATGCCGAAGTCACAGTTCCCCTCCTACATCGCCGAGGCCCTCTCCCTCAAGGAGGAGTTCGCGGGCAGCATCGAGATCCTCGTCTCCACCGAGGCCGACTTCTTCCGCGGGCGGATGGACGCGTACACGAAGGCGCTGAGCGCGTACCCCCTGGACTACGTCATCGGTTCGGTCCACATGTTCGAGGGCCGGGACATCTTCGACGTGACCCGCTGGGAGAACGTCGGGGACGACGACCTCGGCGCGGTCAAGTCGCGCTACTTCCGGGAGATCGCCGCCTGCGCCCGGTCCGGCCTGTTCCACGTCATGGGCCACGTGGACGCGCTGAAGGGCAACCACCCGCGGCTGGGCGCCGCTCCCGCGCCCGCCGCTTCCGACGAGATGCTCCGCGCGATCCGGGACTCCGGCGCGGTGATGGAGATCAACACCTCCGGCGGCACCAAGAGGTGCGGCGGCTGGTATCCCGAGTTCGACCTGCTCGAACGGGCCCACCACTTCCGGGTCCCGATCACCTTCGGGTCCGACGCGCACGTCCCCGAACGGGTGGCCGACCAGTACCCGGAGGTGGCCAAGGTGCTCGGCGACATCGGGTTCCGTACCTGGACCGTGTTCCGCCGCGGCACCCCCGTGACCCGCCCGCTGTTCTGACCGCCGCCGCGGCGGTCTTCTCCGCTGCCCTCCTGACCGCCGCCCCCGACACCTCGCAGCACGTTCCCGACCGTTCCCCGTGGAGTCCCCATGCTTGTCAGTGACCTCGTATCCCGTGACCCGGACGGGGCGGCCACCCGCTTCCTGCGCGTGCGGGACCAGACGTTGAGGATCGTCACCAATTCACCCGAGGCCGACGGTCTGGTCTCGGAGACCTTCAGCCTGCCGGGCATGCTCGGTGTCGGAGAGAGCGGCCCGGAGCGGGAGCCGGACCTGGTGATCGCCGACGTGGCCCAGGACCCCTCGGACGTCGCCGAGTTGCTCCAGCGGTCGGCCGAGACGGCCGTACACGGCGTGTACGAGCTCACGCGCCACTACCGGCAGCCGCGCTTCGACGGCGAGGGCCACACCGTCTTCGTGCTCCGGGACCAGAACTCCGACGAGGTGGCCGCCCTGATCCGTACCGAGGGGCGGATGACCCTGGTGCGCCCCCGGTCCGGGCTCGGGGACCGCTGGCTCACCCGGATCATCCGCGACGTGGCCACCAGGATCGCCAAGGCCGAGGGCTCACTGGTCCTGCACTCCTCCGCCTTCGCGCACGACGACGGCGCCTACCTGGTGATCGGTGACTCCGGGGCCGGCAAGTCGACGACGGCCATCGCGCTGGCCAGGCTGCTGCCCTCGGCCGGCTGGATGGGCAACGACCGCATGCACCTCGACCAGCGCGGACCGGGCTACCAGGTGACGGCCTGTCCGCTGCCGCTCGCGGTCAACAAGGGCTCCCTCGACGTCATGGGCGTCACCGACTTCGGATCCTGGAACGTGCGGGCGGGCTTCCCGCCGGCCGGATCGGACTGGGACCGGTTCCAGGGCGAGGACAAACTGAAGCTCAGCACGCGGGAAGTCGGCCGCCACCTCGGCGTCCGGGTCGTGCCGAACGCACCGCTGGCCGGTGTGCTCCTGCCCCGCGTGGACCGCGAGGCGGGCTACTCCCTCGCCCCCGCGAGCGCCGCCCACGCCGCCGAGGTGATCACCCGGAACTGCTTCTCCCTCGACGACAACCTCTACGGCGAGGACTGGCTGGAGGTCCCCGTCCGACGCCGGGCGGCGCCCCCCTCGGTCGGCGTCTTCCTGGAACACCTGGCGAAACTGCCCGTGCTGCGCTGCTCCGTGGGCAGCGCCGCCGATGTGGCGCGGCTCGCGGCCGACTTCGAGGACCGCGTCCGCCGGTGAGGGCGCCCGCCGGCACACGGTTCAGGACGCACCCGCCTCCAGCTCCGCGGCGGTCCGCGCGACCAGGTCCAGATTCCCGCGGAAACGCGTCCAGAAGCGCGTCAGCCACCCGAGGTACCAGGCCCCCAGGCTCGCGTCACGCCGCTCCAGCAGGGTCACGTGGCCGTGCCGGGGCAGGAACCACAGGGCGCCCAGGCGGGCCAGATCGCGGGCACCGGAGTACGGCAGGCCCAGCCGGCCGTGCAGCCGGCCCAGGAAGAGGGCCACCGCCTCCTGGTCCAGCGCGAAGTCACCCCGCCCCCTGCGGCAGGAGAGCCACAGCGCCTTGCCCGCGTCGGCGGGACGGCGGGAGAAGCCCGCCTCGTCCCAGTCGATCACCGTCAACCGGCCGGGACCGTCCGCTATCAGGTTGCGCCCGTGCAGGTCGCCGTGATGCACCAGCAGGCCGTCCGCACTCGTCAACCGGGCCGCCGCGAGCCGGAGTCCGGGCAGGTGCGCGTCCATGGCGCGGCCCAGACCCCGCCACTCACCGGTCAGGAGCGGGTCCACCAGCGACCGCTCCGACCGGGCTCCGGACAGCCACGCCGAGGCGTAGTCCCCGACCAGCGCGTCCTCGGCGCGGACCCCTTCCGCACGCGCCGCCAGAGCGGCCAGGACGTCGACGACCCCGTTGATGTGCCGCCGCGCGTCGTCCGCCGGGGCGCCGGGCGCGTACGGACGCACCACCACCAGCCCGGGCCGCCGCGCCCCGCGGAATCCCAGGGCGAGCACCGGCGGATACCAGGGCGCGCCGCGCAGGGCCGCATCGACACGGCCGATCCGCCGGAACTCCGCGGCGGAGGACCGCTCCGCGCAGTGCACCTTCACCGACAGCGCCCGACGGCCCCAGACCACCCGGTAGGAGGAATTGAGGCCCCGGCCGTCGAGGAGTTCGGCCTGTCCGGCGGCGATGAGCTCCAGGACCCCGGAGACGGTGGGCGGCGCGGCGCGCGTCACGAGGGGCGGCCCGGCGCACCGCCCTCGGGCCGGCCCGCTTCCGGACCGCCCTCGAACCAGTCGGTCACCGCGGCGACCAGCTCGTCCGGCGGCAGGGCGCTGTCCAGCCGCAGCACCGGGCACGTGAGCCCCGCCAGCCAGCGTTCGTCCTTGGACCGGCGGCCCGGCACGTCGGTGTCCTCGTAACCCCTCGCCCAGTCCATGAAGTCGTGGTGGGCCGCCTCCAGCGCCCCGCCGGAGCCGATGCCGTCCCCGTACCGGACGACCTCACGGCGCATCAGCCGGTCCATCCGGACCTTCGGGTCGATGGTCAGGAACACGACGCCGTCGGCCTTCGCGATGACGTCGTCGCCCCAGCCCCGCAGCGTCCCGGACAGCACCCAGGCGGCGCGCGGCACGAACAGCGCGTCCATCAGCGCCAGACGGGCCCCGACGGGACGCTTGTGGGTGTAGGGCGGGACGGTCGGCAGCCACAGGTAGTCGTCCACGTCCGCGTGAGCCGCCGCCCACAGGGTGGCGAGCGCGCGGGCGAGCGTGGTACTGCCCGCCCCGCTCGGCCCCGTGACGAGCAGTCGGTGCGTGTGCATCCGACGTCTCCCCTTCCTCGGGTGTCCCCTGACCGGGCGCACCAGACTAACCGGCCGGTCCGCCGGGCGACACGGCGCACGGGGGACGGGCCGCGTCGCGCCGGGCCGGAAACGGTCGCGCCGGGCCGGAACCGGGCGCCCCAAGGCCGGAACCGGCCCCCGCGGTACGGACAGATCCCCGGCCGGCGGCTACGCTCGCCGCCATGCCGAATGCACTCGTGTCCGGTGTCTCCCGCGGTCTGGGCGTCCATCTGTGCCGCGCGCTCCGGGCGGCCGGCTACCGCGTCCTGGGCGTGGGCCTGTCCCCCTCGCCGCGCGGCGACCACGTCGACGACTACCGGGTCGTCGACCTGCGCGAGCCGCTCGCCGACGACCTCTTCGCCGCCGAGGACGTCGACGTGCTGGTCGGCAACGCGGGCGTCTACCTGGACGATCCCCGGTCCGGCTACGGCGACCTCTTCTCGCTCACCCCGGAGGACCTGCGGGACACCTTCGAGGTCAACCTGTTCGGCACCGCCCGACTGGTCCTGCGCTACGCCCCCGGGATGCTCGCGCGGGGCTCGGGCCGGATCGTCTGCGTCTCCTCCGGCATGGGCCGCCTCCAGGACGCGGACGGGGCCTCCTTCGCCTACCGGTCGTCCAAGCTGGCGGCCAACTCCCTGGTCCTCTCGGTGGCCCGGCACTTCGCCGCGGCCCCCGGTGACCTGGCCTCCTTCGCGTACTGCCCGGGATGGATCCGTACGGGCATGGGGACACCGCACGCCCCCGGCGAGCCCGCCCCCGCCGCCGACGACCTGGTGCGGCTGCTGGGCGTGCCCGCCGCGCGGTCCAACGGCAGGTTCTTCCGGGGGCTCGGCGAACTGGGCTGGGACACCCGCGGGCCGATGGTGCCGGAAACCGGCTGAATGCCGGCCGAATGCCATCTCCGTTCCGCTCTGCGGAATCGCCCGGGACAGGTCCGGCCGTCCTTGTCATGATCGGCCGAGAAGACCGGGACCCGGCACGACACGGGCCCCCACCCAGACACGGGGGTGAGATGCGGCATGACACCGAGCGCACCCGCACACCGGTACACCGTCCGTTCGCACGCCGAGAGCACCGGCCTGACGTGCTCGCCGTCCGTGGCGGGGTACATCGACCGCCTCGCCCGCCCCTACCTGTCCCTCGAACGGGGCCCCTGCCCGCCCGGCGCCTGGGAGGTCGTCGCGGACACCGCGCCACCGGCGGGCGCCCGGCCGGAGACGGTCACCGCGCAGGGTGAGGAGAGCGTCCACTACGCGGTCGACCACGCCCGCAGGACCCTCTACCACCTGGCCCCCCGGGGCGAGGCGTGGGTGACCCAGTCCCTCCTGCGGGCGACCCGGGCGATCCACCGCTCGGCGGCGAGCCGGCAGGGCATGGTGTTCCTGCACGCCGGGCTCGTGGAACTGGACGGGCTGGGCGTCGCCCTCGTCGGCGGCAGCCGGGCCGGAAAGACCACCTTCGTCATGGCGAGCGTGCTGCACGCGGCGGGCGTCATGGTGTGCAACGACGACGTGAGCCTCACGGCGGAACCGGACGGCGGCGGGGTCCTCGGCGTCGGGTGGCCGCGGTCCGTCTCGGTACGGCTGGACACCCTGGACCTGCTGTTCGGGCGGGAGGCGGCGCGGGCGGCCCGGTCCTCCCTGACCCATCCCGCCAACGAGACGCTGGGGAGCCTGCGCGCGTCGGGCGTGGAGGAGCACGGGACCGCCCTGATCTACCCCTGGGAGTACGCGGCCCTGCTGGACACCCGCATCGGCCGGTCGGCGGCCGTCGACGCGATCGTCCACCTCAGCCTCGCCGACGACCCGTCGCAGACCGGCGCGGCAGACGTACCGCCGGCCGAGCGCGCCGGCCTGCTGGAGCGGCACGTCCTGGGCCTGCCCAACAAACACCTCAACATCTTCGGCCACGCACCGGACGCCGCCGCGGCCGGCCGGACCCGTGACGCCCTCGCGGCGCTGCCCGCCTTCCGCTTCCGGTACGCGTTCGAGGACGCGAGCCGGGAGGTGGCACGGCTCGCCGGTCACCTCCGCACCCGGGTGCCGGCGGCGTCGGTACGCCGCGGTCGCCGCCACGGGGGGCAGCGTTCGGTTCCCCGCGCCCAACCCACCTAGGGGGTGTCACCCACCCCACCCACCCCACCCACCCCATCCACCCGGCCGGTCACCGGCCGGGCCGTCGCACCCGACAGAGAGGGGCAGGGCAGCCGTGCTCTCCTTCCGCACACATGTCGCCGCGGTCACCGGCATGGACGACTTCGACGAGGAGTCCGTCCTCGCGAAGATCCACCTCGCCGACGACGACATCCTGATGCTGTCCGGTTCGCTCGTGGACGGCTCGGGCACCCCGTCCTCGGACTTCGACTTCTGCGTCATCGCCCGGTCCAAGGACGAGCGGTTCCACCGCGACACCTTCCCCCGCGAGCAGCACATGCGGTACTACACCAGCGGCGACCGGGTGAAGGCGAGCTTCGACTACCTGCCCCACAGCCTGCTCGGGGTGGACGTCGAATACTGGACGGCCGAGGAGGTCTCCGCCCTCCTCGCCTCGCACGCGCGGCTCTACGCCCAGATGCGGACCCGCGCTCGCAAGTCCTCCGGATTCGCGGCGTCGGCCGTCGACTTCCGCCTCCTGTCGCGCCTCACCTACGGGGTCCCGCTCACGAACGCCGCCGCGTACGCGGAGCTGACCGCCGCGGTGCGCCCCGGAGAGGTCGCCTACACGGCCTTCCGCGCGGCGGTCGGCAGCTACCCCGACTTCCGCGACCTGGCCGGCATGTGGGCGCAGGGAGACCACGCGTCGGCGCTGGTCGCGGCGCGGAAGCTGGGCGTCGACACCTTCCGGGGCCTCACGCACGTCCACGGCAACACCAACCGCAATCCGAAGTACCTGGCCCGCTTCCTCGCCCGCCTCACCCTGCCCGCCGAACTGACGCACCGGTTCGCCGAGCTGAACGCGTTCGGGGCCGGGGAGCGCGACGCCGCCGATGCCGTCCTGGAGTGGCTCGACCTCATCGACCTCGCCTTCGCCGAGATCCGGGCCGGGCGCGAGAAGGCAGCGGCGTTCGTCGGCCGCACGGACTTCCTCGGTCTGCTGCGGGAGGAACTGCACGAGAACCTGGCCTGGAACGCCGAGATCTCCAACGAGTACTGCTTCCGCGCCCGTGAGGCGGAGCCGGGCCTGCCCTCCCTGCGCGAGCTGCTCCACGCCATGACCGCCCGCGCCGCCGCCCCGCACCACCTGCCTCTCCAGGAGTGGGCGAAGGGCCGTACGGCACCCGCGGGGGAGAACAACAAGTCCGCCTGAGGGGCCGCCAGGCTCCGTCGACCACCTGGGGGAGACGCCCTTGTGCCGGATCCACGGCTACTTCGGACGCGAGCGCGACGTGCGCGCGATGGAGGCCGCGCGCGACGCCCAGCTGCCCGGCGGCCCCGACCGGCAGGCCCACGTACGGGGGCGGGGCTGGGGCCTGGGCTGCAACCGCCTCGCGATCCAGGACCCGTCGCACGGGCGCCAGCCGTTCGCCAACGCCGACGGTTCGCTGCACGCCGTGTTCAACGGCGAGATCTACAACTTCCGTGCCATCAGGCGGGAACTCGCGGCGCACGGCGTCGACGTGGACGGCGACTGCGACGGCTCCGTCCTGCTCCCGTACTACGAACTGCACGGCGACCGCTTCGTGGACCGGCTCGAAGGCATGTACGCCATCGCCCTGGTGGACCTGCGCGCGGGGCGGACGCTGAAGCTGTGGAGCGACCCCCTGGCCGTCAAGAGCCTGTACTACGAGGCCACCGCGGACGGCGTCGCCTTCGCCTCCGAACCGGCCGCTCTCGCCGCCCTGCGGACGGGCCGCCCCGACGTGGATCCGTACGCCGTCGACCACTACCTCAACTGGCAGTGCCTGCCGCCCGGTGCGTCGCTGTACGCCGGTGTGTCCGCCCTCCGGGCGGGCGAGCACCTGGTCCACGACGGCCACACCACCGCCGTCCGGGCCCGCCGGAGCACCGCCACACAGCCGCCCGACGGCACCTGCACGCCCGCTCGCCTCGGCACCCTGCTGACCGGGGAGGTGGAGCGGATGTCACTCCAGTCCGCGCCCGTGGCCGTACAGCTGTCCGGAGGTCTCGACTCCGCCGTCCTGGCGACCCTGCTGGGCCGCCGCCGGACCGACGTCACCGGTTTCCACGTGACCCACGAGGGCGCGCACCCGTCCGACGAGGAGACCTACGCGCGGGACGCCGCCGCGCACGCCGGCATCCCCCTCGAAGTGGTCGAGATCCGCGAGGCGGAGCTGCCCGAACTGATCCCGCCCCTGGTGGCGGCACTGGGCTCGCCGAACGCGACGCCCCACGCGCTCAGCGCGTACGTCCTCTTCCGGGAGATGGCGCGGCGCTCGTTGCGCGTGTGCTTCGTGGGCGACGGGGCGGACGAGCAGTTCGGCGGCTACCGCCGCTACAGCACCGCGCTCGCCGCCACCGACGGCACGTGGCGCGAGCGCTACCTGGACCGGCTCTCCCTGGTGCCCCACGCGCGCTACCGCCGGCTCTACACGCCCGAGTACCGGGCCCTGCTCGACGCCGGCGGGACCAGCCGCGCCCGCGCGCTGGACCTGCTCGGACCGCCGGCGCCCGGACGCCTGGAGCAACTGCTGGACTTCGACCGGCTGCACAAACTCCCCGGCCTCAACCTCCGCAAACTCGACCACCTCTCCATGGCCCACGGGATCGAGGGCCGGGTGCCCTACTGCCAGCCGGCCGTCACCGATTTCGCGCGGCGCACCCCCGACGCGCTGAAGGCCACCGCGGTCCGGCGCAAGCGGATCCTCTGGGACGCCGGCGCCCCGCTCATCCCGGAATCGGTGCGGACCCGGCAGAAACAGCCCTTCACCTTCCCCGTCGACGCGTTCCTGGCCCCCGGCACCAAACTCTGGGAGTTCGCGACCGACGTGCTCGCCCGGCCCCGGCTGCGCACCGACGGATTCCTGAGCGCCGCCGCCGTCCGCGACGTCCTGGACACGCACGCCGTCCGCGGCGACCAGGCCCGGCTGGTGTGGGGCCTGATGATCCTGGAACTGTCCCTTCCGTAAGACCCGTCACCCGGGCCGCGCGCACGCGGTAGCGTCCCGGAGCAGGGCAGGACCCCGTCAAGAGAGAGGTGCGCCGGTGCGCAGCATCCACGTCGTCACCCACCCGGAGGCGAGCCACCACGTCGAGGGCCTGGTCGGCGGATGGCACGATTCCACGCTGACCCCCGAAGGGCTCCGGGAGGCGGCCGCCATCGCCCGCGCCCTGCGGACCGAGATCCCCGAGGGCGCCGACGTCGAGTTGATCTCCTCGGACCTCCGTCGGACCCGGCGTACCGCGCGCGAGATCGGCGGGCTGCTCGGCGTGGAAGCGGTCCTGGACCCCCGGCTGCGGGAGAAGTCGTACGGAGAGGCCGAGGGCAGGCCCCAGGAGTGGCTGGACAAGCGGTTCGTCCCCCCGCCCGCGACCGGCGACCGGATGGGTCACGACGAGGGCATCGAGGGAGCGGAGACGCGCGCCGAGTTCGCCGCACGGATCTACGAGGCCATGGACGGGATCCTGCGGCACCCCTACGAGCACCAGGTCATCG
Organism: Streptomyces sp. NPDC002044; assembly: GCF_040296725.1. Lineage (NCBI taxonomy): Bacteria > Bacillati > Actinomycetota > Actinomycetes > Kitasatosporales > Streptomycetaceae > Streptomyces > Streptomyces sp. NPDC002044. Next base: position 39,014 of record NZ_JBEOXU010000003.1, on the reverse strand, counting down.
TGACGCACGGCTTCGCGCTGACCTTCGTGGTGGCCGCCTGGATCGGCATGCCGATCGACTCCCTCGGCCACGTCAACTTCCGGGCCGCCTCGGGCAGCATCACCCACCTCCGTGAGGACGACTTCTTCCACAACCGCCAGCTCGTCCGCCTCGGGGACACCCGCCACCTCGAAGGCTGACCACGCGCGGGGGCGGCCCGCGTCCGGGCGGCCGGGGCGGGGAGGTGCGTGCTGCCCGGGTGTGGTGCGTCCTGGTTGGCGGGCCGCCGCGTGCCCAGACTCGGTCGGGCGGAGACATCCGCTCCGGACGAGGAGGAGTACGGGTATGAGGAGTACGGGCATGAGGAACGAACCCAAGGTCGTCGCCATCACCGGAGCCGGCAGCGGGATCGGGGAGGCGACGGCCCGGCGGCTCGCCGCCGACGGCCACCGGCTGTTCCTGGGGGCGCGGCGCACCGACCGGCTCGACGCGCTGAGCCGGGAGATCGGCGCGGCGGGCGGCACGGCGGCCTTCCGGCGGGTGGACGTCACCGACGCCGACGACGTGCGGGCCTTCGTGGCCGCCGCCCGGGAGCACCACGGCCGGATGGACGTGATGGTCAACAACGCCGGGGTGATGCCGCTCTCGCCGCTGGACGCGCTGCAGGCCGACGAGTGGGACCGGATGATCGACGTGAACGTGCGGGGCGTGCTGCACGGGATCGCCGCCGCCCTGCCCGTGATGCGCGCGCAGGGCGGCGGGCACTTCGTCAACGTCGCCTCCGTCGGCGCGTACGAGGTGTCGCCGACCGCGGCCGTCTACTGCGCCACCAAGTTCGCCGTCCGCGCCCTGTCCGAGGGGCTGCGCCAGGAGTCGGACGGCTCCGTCCGGGTCACCCTCATCTCTCCGGGCGTGACCGAGTCCGAGCTGGCCGAAGGGATCTCCGATCCTGCCGCGCGGGAGGCCATGAAGACCTACCGCGCCGTGGCGCTGCCCGCGTCCGCCATCGCCGACGCCATCGCGTACGCCGTCGCCCAGCCGCCCGAGGTCGACGTCAACGAGATCGTCGTCCGTCCCGCCGCGAGCGCCCGGTGAGCGCCGGGACGCACGAGGACCTGTTGGACCGGTTGCGGGCCCTGGAGGACGGGGAGGCGTTGCGGCGGCTCATGATCCGCGGCTGGCGGGCCCTGGACCGCAAGGACTGGGGAGCCTGGATCGCGTGCTGGGCCGAGGACGCGGTGCTGGAGTTCGGGCCGTGGGGGGAGATCCACGGGAGGGAGGCGGTCCGGGCGAGGGTGGAGGAGGCGGAAGCCCACTTCCCGAGCATGCAGCACCACATCCTGAACATGGACTTCCAGGTGGAGGAGGACCGGGCGACGGGTGTCGGGTACATGTGGTTCGTCGCCGTCACGGGAAGCGGACAGAGCTCCTCGCCCTACTCCATGGGCGGCCCGTACGACTGGGACTTCCGCCGGGATCCCGACGGCGGCTGGCTCCTGACCCGCCAGCGGCTCGGCGTCTGGTGGACCGCCGGAACCGGGACGCCGCAGGGCCTCGGATAGCGCCACCCCGCCAGCCCGCCCGCGCTGTGGACCGAGCAGGTGAGTCCACGCGCGGCCCCCCGCGGCCACCCGGCCCGCCCGTCCACCGGCCCCGTTCGTGCACGTCGCCGGTCTCGGCGCGATCGACGGCGTCCGGAGCACCGAGTGGACCGAACGGATCCGTGCGCCGGCCGGCCCGTCAGGGCGTCCAGGCCGGCGGCCGCTTCTCGCTGAAGGCGAGGGCGCCTTCGGCCGCGGAGGCCGTGTCGAAGACGGGTGCGGTGAGCGGGTCCTGGACGGCGAACGCCGCGGCGGCGTCGAGGCCGCGGGTGACCTCGACGACCTGGCGGGTGATCCGGACCGCCTGCGGGGAGTGGGCGCGGACGCGGGCGGCGAGGGCGAGCGCGGCGTCGAGTGCCTCGCCCTCGCCGGTGAGCCGGTTGACGAGTCCGTGCCGGGCGGCGTCCGCCGCCGCGAGCGGGGAGGCGGTCAGGAGCATTTCCACGGCCAGGTGGTGCGGGAGGCGGCCGGGAAGGCGGATGGCTCCGCCTTCCGAGGCGATGAGGCCGCGGGCGACTTCCGGCAGGGCGAAGAACGCGGTGTCGGCGGCGGTGATCAGGTCGCAGGCGAGGACGAGTTCGAAGCCGCCCGCCACCGCCGCCCCTTCGACGGCGGCGATGAGCGGCTTCGACCGGCGGGCGCGGGTCAGCCCGGCCAGCCCCCGGTCCGCGACCCGCGGGACGCCCTCGTCGGGGAAGGCCTTGAGGTCCATGCCGGAGCAGAAGTGGCCGCCCGCGCCGGTCAGGACGCCGGCCTCGAGATCCGGATCGGTCTCCAGGAGGGTCAGCGCGGCATCGACGGCCCGGGCCAGGGCCTGATCGACGGCATTGCGGACATGAGGCCGGTTGAGGGTGATGACCAGGACGCCTTCGCGCCGCGCGGTCAGCACCACCGCCTCGTTCGTCCGCTTCGTTTCCGGGGTCTGTGCGGTCCGCGTGGTTTCCGTGTTCATTGTGGCTTCCGGCTCGGGGGACGGGTGGTCGGCGGCGGGGGTCATCGCCGGACGAGAGGCAGCGCGGCGAGTCCGCGCATGACGCGGGCCGGGCGCCACGGCAGCTCGTCGGCCGGTTTGGCCGGCTGCACCGGGCCCAGGCGCTCCAGCAGCAGGGGGAAGGCGACCCTGCCCTCCAGCCGGGCCAGGGCCGCGCCGATACAGAAGTGCGGTCCGTACCCGAAGGCGAGGTGGTCGTTGGGCGTCCGGCCGAGGTCGAGGCGTTCGGCGTCCGGGAACCGCTCCCCGTCACGGTTGGCGGATCCGATCAGAAGGCTGACGATCTCCCCCTCGCGGACGGTTTGCCCGTGCAGGCCGATCGATTCGCCCGCGCACCGGAACGTGGCGTCCCGCACGGGGGAGTCGTAGCGCAGGAGCTCCTCGACCGCGCTCGCCACGCGTTCCGGCGCGGCCCGCGGGCCGGTCAGGCGCGCGGCCTCGGACGGATGGAGCAGCAGGGCGAGCATGCCGTTGCCGATGAGGTTCATGGTCGTGTCGTGGCCGACCAGCAGCAGGAGGTAGGCGGTGGAGCGCAGTTCCTCCTCGCTCATCGCCCCGCTCTCGTCGCCGGCCCGGACCAGGGCGCCCAACAGGTCGGCTCCGCCGCTCTCGTGGCCCGACCGCTTCCCCGCGATCAGGACGTCCAGCAGGTGGTGCAGGTCCCGTACCGCGCGGGCGGGGTCCGCGGCGGAGTCGGGGGAGATGGTGGCCATCAGGGTGTCCCTGGTGGCCGCGGTGTCCAGGTGTCCGGGAACGCCGAGGATCGCGCAGATCATCCGGAACGTCAGCGGAGCCGCGAAGTCCGCGATCAGGTCGATGTGCGCGCTGTCCTCGACCCGGTCCAGGAGCCGGTGCGCGACCTCGGCGATGGAAGGTTCCAGCAGGGCGATGCGGCGGGGCACGAAGGCGGTGTTGACCAGGGTCCGCAGCCGGGTGTGGTCCGGGGGATCGGCGTGGACCAGGTGCCGGTTGAGTCCCGCCGGCCCCGGCACGTACCCGGGGACCCGGCCCGGATCCTTGCTCAGACGGGGGTCGCCCAGCAGGGCGCGCACGTCCTCGTACCGCGACACCTGCCAGACCGCGGGCCGGCCGGGCCTGCGGTCCACGTGGGCCGGCGCGTTGCGGCGCAGCCAGGCGAAGTAGGGGTAGGGATCCCGGACCCGGGCCGCCGACAGGTCGGCGGGCGGACGGGCGACGGCTTCAGCGGGCACGGCATCTCCGGCTCGGTGTCGATCTGCGGACACCCCACCAACGAAGCCCCGCACCGGGGGATACGGCAGCACCCGGCCCCGCAGGCGCGCCCCGCCCCGACGTCCGGGCCGCTCAGAGGCCGCGGCCCGGCGGCGGCAGTACGCCGAACCACACGTCCGTGACCGCGCTGACGTAGCGCGCCCCGCACCGGTCGGAGGGGACCACCAGCTGCGCGCCCGCCCCGTCGAGGTCCGCCCCGTCGAGGCGGGCGGCGAGGAGCACCGGGCTGTTGCCGAAGTCGGCGTCCAGCTCGGCCCAGGACAGGACGGTGTGGTGTCCGTCCCCGCCGCTGATCGCGAGCAGGAAGCGGCTCCGGTCCTTTCTCCGGCGGGCGTCGAAGGCGGGTCCCGCGTCGGCGACCACGTCCCGCAACAGGGCTCCCTCGAACACGTGGTGCCGGGCACCGTTCGTCGCGCAGTGGAACGTGACCGCGACCCGGTGCTGTTCCCATGCCCGCAGGTCCGCGACGCTCAGGGTGGCGGGGCGGTCGAGGTTTCCGTGCAGCGTGAGTTCGGCCATGTGCAGGTGATGCCCGGGGGCACCGATGAAGGAACCTCATCTGCAAGGTGGATCTGTCCCTGTGCGGTGCAGGTGTGGCACATTCACCCGATGTCACCTCGCATCTTCCGGTGGATGGCCCGCCAGACGATGTCGCGGGTCACCGGCATCTCGGTGAACCGGATCCCGGTCGCGTCCCGGAGGGCGTTGGCGAAGGCCGGTGCCACCGGGTTGAACGGGCTCTCGCTCATGGACTTGGCGCCGAGGGGGCCGATCGCGTCGAGGGTCTCCATGAAGTGGACCTCCGTCCGCGGCACATCGGCGTACTGGGGGAGGCGGTAGCGGCGGAAGGCGGCGGTGGTGACCTCCCCGCGCCCGTCGACCCGGACGGTCTCGAAGAGCGTGGCCCCCAGGGCCTGGGCGACGCCGCCCTCGACCTGGCCGCGGCACTGCATCGGGTTCATCACCTTCCCGGCGTCGGCCGCGTGGACGCTGCGCAGGATTCTCATCTCGCCGGTGTCCGGATCCACCGCCAGGCGGAACCACTGGGCGTTGAACGCGACGGAGCGGGGTGAACCGCCCCAGTGGCCGTCCGCGGCGAGCTCGTCGGCCGTGCCCGTGGCGTGGGCGGCTTCGTACAGCTCCTTCAGGGTGACGAGCCGGCCCGCGCAGTCGACGGCCTCCGCCGAGAGCGTGCACAGGTGCCGGGCGACGCCCGTGTGCCGGGCGGCGAGGGTCCGCAGGCGTTCGGCGAGCGAGCCCGCCGCGAGGAGCACCGCCTTGCCGGCGACGACGGTGCCGGCCGAGCCGAAGGCGCCGGTGTCGTGCCGTACGACGTCGGTGTCGGACTGCCGGACCGAGATCCGGCCGACCGTGGTGTTCAGCGCGCCCGCGGTGATCTGCTGGTGGACGGTGGTCGTGCCGTTGCCGAACTCCGCCGTGCCGACCGCGATGTCGTACGTGCCGTCCCGCATCAGGCGGACGCGCGCGTCGGCGTAGTGGCCGCCGGGCGGACCGGTGGCGATCATCGCCACCGCCGTGCCCTGGCCGGTGAGCCAGCCCTCGGGGACGTCCTCGTGGCTGCGGTCCTCGGCGATGGCGGTGCGGACGACGTCCATGCACTGCCGCAGCCCGTACGAGGCGATGAAGAGGTCCTCCTCGTCACCGATGGGGCTGACCATGTGGTCGCCGGGGCCGATGACGTTCCTCTCGCGGAGGACCAGCGGATCCATGCCCAGGCGCCGGGCCAGTTCGTCCATCACCGATTCGAGGGCGAAGGTGACCTGGCCGAGGCCGTAGCCGCGGAAGGCGCCCGCCGGGACGCAGTTGGTGTAGACGGAGTATGCCTCGACCTCCTTGTTGGGGGCCCGGTAGACGCCGAAGGACTCGCCGACGCTGTGGAACATGACGGCCGGGCCGTGGTTGCCGTAGGCGCCGGTGTTGGAGACGACGCGGATGCGCAGGGCGGTCAGGGTGCCGTCGGCTTTCGCCCCCGCCTTGACGGTGATCTTGAACGGGTGGCGGGTGGTGGCCCCGTAGAACTGCTCGGCCCGCGTGTATTCGAGTTTCACCGGGCGCCGCAGCTTCAGGGCGGCGAGGACGACGATGTCCTCGGTCAGCATCTCCTGCTTGCCGCCGAACCCGCCGCCCACGCGGCCCGCGACGACGCGCACGCCGTCCTCGGGCAGGTCGTAGAGCGCGCAGAGCGCGCGCCGGGTCAGGAAGGGGGTCTGGGTGGAGGAGCGGACGGTCAGCCGCTCGCCGTCGCCCTCCTCCTTGGGCTCGAAGTACGCGACGCAGCCGTGCGTCTCCAGGCTGGCGTGCTGCACGCGCTGGGTCCGGAAGGTCTCCTCGTAGATCACGTCGGCCCGGGCGTAGCCCTCCGCCATGTCGCCGATCGTGCCGTGCACCTCGCCGACCACGTTGTCGCCGGCGCGCGCGATCCGGGCCTCGGGGCCCTTGTCGTGGATGACCGGGGCACCCGGCAGCATCGCCTCCTCCGGGTCGATGACGTACGGCAGTTCCTCGTACGTGACGACCACGCGCCGGCAGCCCTCCTCGGCGGCCCGCTCGCTGCTCGCGACGACGGCCGCCACCCGCTGTCCCACGTGGCGCACGACGTCGTCCAGGACGCGGGTGTCCTCCGGGTCCTCGGTGGGGTGCTCGTGGCGGGCGCTGGAATACAGCCGCTCGGGGGCGTCGAGGTGGGTGAGGACCGCCTGGACGCCCGGGACGCGGAGTGCCTCGGAGGTGTCGACCGAGACGATGCGGGCGTGCGGGTGCGGGGAGCGCAGCAGTTTCATGTGCAGCAGCCCGGGGACCTCGACGTCGAAGGTGTAGCGGGCCGTTCCCGTGACGACCTGCGGTCCGGCGGGCGCGCCCGGGGACCTGCCGACGGCCTGGCCCGCCTCGGGCCGCTCGGTGTGCTTGACCCCGCGCACGGCGTCCTCGATGGCGCGATAGCCCGTACAGCGGCAGATGTTGCCCTTGAACGCGCGCGGGAGGTCCTGGAGCTTGCCGTCGTCGTGGGCGGTTCCCCGCTCGGCCTCGAGGGCGGCCGTGGTCATGAGGAAACCCGCGGTGCAGAAGCCGCACTGGAACCCCTGGGCGTCCAGGAACCGCTGCTGCACGGGGTGGAGTTCGCCGCCGGGGGAGCAGAGCCCCTCGACGGTGGTGACCGAGCGGCCCTCGGCGCGGACGGCCGGGTAGAGGCAGCTGTGCACCGGCCGGCCGTCGACGTGGACGGTGCAGGCGCCGCAGTCGCCCTGGTCGCAGCCCTTCTTCACGCCGAACCAGCCGCGCTCGCGCAGGTACGTGCGCAGGCACTGGCCGGCGCGGGGCTCCGTCTCGAACCGCTGCTCGTTGATCTCGATCTCGTAGCTCACCGGGATACCTCCGAACGGTCCGGGGACGTCAGTTCGCGGCGGATCTCCTCGGCCAGGCGCAGGGCCATGTGCCGCCGCCAGTCGGGAAGTCCGTGGATGTCGTCGAACCACTCGCCGGGCCGGACGGCGTCGTCGATCGCCGTACGCAGTGCGGCGGCGGTGGGCGGCAGCGCGAACCAGAAGGAGAACGGACGGGTGGTGGCGGCCGTGACGGTGACGCTCAGCGAGCCGTCCGCCGGGTCGCACGCGCCGGTCACCAGGGCGCCGGAGCGTCCGAGCCCGTACAGCGAGACCTGCCGGAAGGCCGTACGGCGGTCCAGGGCGCGGGCGGGCAGCCGGACCGAGCGCAGCAGCTCGCCCTCGCTCAGGTCCGTGAGGCCCGCGCCGAGGACGAAGCCGGTGACGGGCAGCCGGCGGGTGGCGCCGTCCTGGCCCTGGAGGAGGACGGTGCCGTCGAGACCGGCGGCCAGGGAGATCATCGGGCCGGCGGGGAGGCCGTTGCAGAGGTTGCCGCCGACCGTCGCCATGTTCCAGATCTTGAAGCTGGCCAGGAAGGCCCGGCAGCACTGCTCGAAGAGCGGGGCGGCGGCCACGGGCAGGCTCCGGCCGAACCGCGACAGCTCCGTGACGGTGCAGGTGGCGGCGATGTCGAGGGAGCCGTCGGGCTGCCAGGACAGGGGCGGCCAGCCCATCCGGGAGAGGTCGACCAGCCGCCGGATGTGGGGATGGGGCTCGGAGAAGAGGTACGTGCCGCCGCCGAGCCAGGCGTCACCGGGACGCCACGGTTCGCGGCGCCGGGCGTCGCGTACGTCGAGCACCGTGTTGAGATCCAATTCCAGCCACCAGCCTTTCCCGCCCGACGGCGGGGAACCGCGGGTTCCCGCCAGTGAAGCAACGCGGCGAGGCCGAAACGACTGGTCCCCGCCACGGAATCACACCGCCGTGCGGCCGCTGTCCCTGGACGATCAACCAACAGGCGATAGGGGCACTTGCTCTTGCATTTACGATGGTCTTCCTCGTATTCGCCTCGCGAATCTGGGGAGCTGCCCACCGCAAGGAGTCCCCGTCATGCACGTCCTCGAACTGCTCCAGTCCGAGAATCTCGGCCTCACCCTGCTCTGGGGCGAGGAAGCCCTTCTCAGCCAGGACATCAGCGGGGTCACCGCCACCGACCTGGAGGACCCGGGCCGTTTCCTGGGCCCCGGGGAACTCGTCCTCAGCGGGCTCGTGTGGTGGTCGAGGGACGACCCCGGGAAGGCGGACCGCTTCGTGGCCGCCCTCGCGGAGGCCGGAGCCACCGCCCTGCTGGCCGGCGAGGAGACCCACGGCCGGATCCCCGCCGAGCTCGTCGCCGCCTGCCGCGCCCACCGGGTGCCCGTCGCGGCCGTGCCCGCGACCACCAGCTTCCGCGCCGTGACCGAGGCCGTGTACCTGCGCCAGTGGGGCGACCTCAGCCGCCGGCCCACCCGGACCTTCGCCCTGCCGGAGAACGTGCGCGCCGAGCTGAGCCGGCTGCTGGAGAGCGGGGCCGGTCCCGCCGAACTCCTCGACCGGGCCTGCGCCCACCTGGGCCGGGTGAGCGGCTACCTGCTCACCGCGAGCGGCCGTACGGTGGCCCGCACCCCGTCCGCCCCCGCACTGCCCGCCGGGCGGACGGTGGCCGCCGCCGCGCGCGGCGGGGTCCGGCTGCGCGTCGAGACCGAGAGCACCCCGTACGACGCCTGGCACCTGTACCTCCCCGACCCGGACGCGGCCCCGCCGCGCGTGCTCCACGAGATCGCCGAGATCCTCGCCCAGTACCGTGACGGGCAGCCCCGCCGGGCCGCCGCCGTCCGGGTCGCGAGCGAGGAGCTGTTCGCGCTGCTGGAGGGGGACGGCCCGGCCGACCCCGGCGCGCTGGAGGAGGCCCTCGCCGCCGCCGGGCTGCCGCCGGGCGGCCCGTACCGCGTCCTCGCGGCGACCTCCGGCGACGCCCTGGCCGAGGCCCTGGCGCACCTCGAGGGGATCCCGTACGCGGTGTGCGGCGCGGCCGCGGTCCTGTCCGAGGCCGAGGCCGCGGAGCCGGATCCGACGGCGGGGCTCCGCCCGGTGTGGCCGCTGATCCAGGCGTGCGGGGACGCGGAGGCGGACCTGCGTCTGGGCATCGGCGCGCGGGCCGCCGGGACCGGGCAACTGCGCGTGTCACTGAGCCAGGCCCGGTACGCGCTGACGGCGGCCGACGCGACGGTCCCGGTGCGCGGGGTCGAGCAGTTGGACACCCTCTCGGAACTGCTGGCAGGGGTTCCGGCCGACGTACGGCGGGTGTTCGCGGCCCGGATCCTGGGGGCCCTGGGGGACGGGATGCTGCGCGAGACCCTGGAGGTCTTCCTGGCCAACAACTGCTCGTGGACGCGCACGGCCGAAGCCCTGCACCTGCACGTGAACACCGTCCACTACCGGATGGACCGGGTCGAGGTCCTCACGGGCCGCGACCTCACCCGCCTCGACCACAAGGCCGACCTGTACGCGGCGCTGCGCTGCGCCTGACGGAGCCCCGGCGCGCCGGACAGCGCGATCGGCGCGCCGGGGTCCCCTGCGCCGCGCCCACGGTGGCCGCGGGGGAGCCGCCGGGCAGCCTCGGGGCTGCGCGGCGGGGCCCCGGCCGGGCGCGCCGTGGGTCAGGGGCGGCTCGTGAGGTAGCCGCCCATGGCGGTGAAGTACTCGAGGGCGGGCATCTCCCGGCCCTCCTCGGTGCGTACGCGCGTGATGGCGAGGCCGTGGTTGCGTCCGGTGCGGGCGTCGGCTCCGGCGACGACCGCGACGCCCTCGCCCTCGCGGTAGAAGATGCGGCCCGGCGTACCGCCGTAGCGGCCCTGGGACACGACCGCGGACACGATCTCCAGCCGCTTGCCCTTGTGGAAGGTGAACGCGCTGGGGTACGGGGCGGACTGGGCGCGCACGAGACGTTCCAGGACGTCCGCCGGCCAGCTCCAGTCGATCCGGATGTCCTCCTCGGCGCGCTTGTGGAAGAAGCTGGCCTGCGAGCGGTCCTGCCGGGTGAAGTCGCTCTCCCCGGCGGCGATGCGGGCCAGCGCGCCGACGGTGACGGGTCCGATCAGGTCGACCGTCTTGTGGAAGAGGTCGGTGGCCGTGTCGGTCGGGCCGACGGGGACCGACCGCTGGAGGACGATGTCCCCGGCGTCGAGCTCGTCGTCCATCATGTGCGCGGTCACGCCGACTTCGGACTCGCCGTTGATGAGGGCCCAGATGAGGGGCGAGAAGCCGGCGTACTTCGGCAGCAGCGAGTCGTGGACGTTGAGGGTGCCGTGACGCGGCAGGTCGAAGATGCGTGACGGAATGTACGTACGCCAGTTGTTCGCCACGATGATGTCCGGATCGGCCTCCTTGAGGCGCGCGAACAGTTCCTCGTCGTCGGGGCGGTTGCGGATCACCACGGGGACGCCGTGCTCTTCGGCCAGGTCCGCGACCGAGTCGCTCCAGATCTTCTCGTAGGCGTGCTCGCTCTTGGGGTGGGTGAGGACCATCACCACGTCGTGCTCGGAGTCCAGGAGCGCTTGCAGGGTGCGGTGGCCCCAGGTCTGATAACCGAACATGACGACCCGCATGGGGTTCCTCCTCGGGAGAGCGTGAGATCACCAGAAAGTAAAGCAAGCCTTACCTAAGGATGCAACGTGCCTGATTCTCGGCGCTGTTTGCTGGCCTAATGAACGATCTGTCCGCTTTGCCTGGTCGACAGGGTGGCGTGATCAGGTTAGCTTTACCTAAGTTGGCTCGGCCGTCGCTCGTCGGCGTGCCCTGCCCAGGATTCTCCTCGACGCCTCACAGGCGGCTGTCTCGCATGATCGGAGTGACATGTCACAGGCTCTTCCTGGTGACGCACCGGTGATCCATGACCTCATGGGAATCGGCTTCGGGCCGTCCAATGTGGCCATGGCGATAGCGCTCACCGAGCACAACGCACGCGTTGGCAGGCAGGAGGCGGTGACGGCTCACTTCTTCGAGCAGCAGCCGCGGTTCGGCTGGCACCGGGGCATGCTGTTCGAGGACGCCACGATGCAGGTCTCGTTCCTCAAGGACCTGGTGACGCTGCGGAATCCGTCGAGCGAGTACAGCTTCCTCTGCTACCTGCAGAGCAAGGGCCGGCTGATCGACTTCGTCAACCACAAGAACCTGTTCCCGCTGCGGGTGGAGTTCCACGACTACTTCGAGTGGGCCGCGGCCAAGGTCGACGACATGGTGTCCTACGGTCACGAAGTGGTCGCCGTGCGGCCCGTCGTGCGCGAGGGCGTCATCGAGTACATGGACGTGACGGCCCGTTCCGGTGCGGAACTCGTCACCCACCGGGCCCGCAACCTGGTCATCGGCACCGGCCTGCGGCCCTACATGCCCGAGGGTGTCGAGCGCACCGAGCGCGTGTGGCACAACTCCGATCTGCTGCGGCGCGTCGACGGCCTGGACGGCACCGACCCGTCCCGGTTCGTCGTCGTCGGCGCGGGCCAGAGCGCCGCGGAGAACGTGGCCTTCCTGCACCGCCGCTTCCCCGGGGCCGAGGTCTGCGCGGTGTTCGCCCGCTACGGCTACAGCCCGGCGGACGACAGCAAGTTCGCCAACCGCATCTTCGACCCCGCTGCCGTGGACGAGTACTACACGGCTCCCGGCGAGGTCAAGAACAGGCTGATGGACTACCACGGCAATACCAACTACTCCGTGGTGGACATCGACCTGATCGACGACCTCTACCGCCAGTCGTACCAGGAGAAGGTCCTGGGCGAGGAGCGGCTGCGCTTCCTCAACGTCTCCCGGCTCTCGGACGTCGTCGAGACGCCCGACGGCGTCAGGGTGACCGTCGAGTCCCTGGTCTCCGGCGAGGAGACCCCGCTCGACGCCGACGTCGTGGTCTACGCCACGGGATACCGGCCCGCCGACTCCCTCGGCCTCCTCGGCGAGGTCGAGGGGTTCTGCCACCGCGACGACGAGGGCCGGGTGCGCGTCGAGCGCGACTACCGCATCACGACCGACCCGGAACTGCGCTGCGGCATCTACCTCCAGGGCGGTACCGAGCACACGCACGGCATCACCTCCTCCCTGCTGTCGAACACCGCGATCAGGGTCGGCGAGATCCTTGACTCGGTCATCGACAGGACCCCCCGGCCGGCTGTCGGCGAAGCCCAGCTGGTCGCCGACGGGATCGGCACCTCCTCCTAGGAGCTGTCGCCCCGCCCCGCCCCACCCTCTCCTCCTGCCTGGCAGCGCCGTTCTGCCGGGCGTGAGGCATGCACTGTGCAACCCCCGTGAAAGGAACACCCGTGTCCGCTGGTTCCCGCCCCGCGCTGACGAGGATCGTCAGAAACCTTCCCCGCGTGGCCGTCGCGGCCGCCGCCGCCCTCGTTCTGAGCGCGTGTGGCGGTGGCGAGGAGAAGACCGAGTCCAAGCCGTCGGGGGAGGCGTCCGGCGGCACGTCCTCGGCCGCGTTCCCGGTCACCGTCGAGCACAAGTACGGCTCGACCACGATCGACGCGGAGCCGAAGAAGGTCGTGACGCTGGGCCTGTCCGACCAGGACGCGGTGCTGGCCCTCGGCGTGAAGCCGGTCGGCGCGGTCGACTGGTTCAAGGAGACCCCGTACGGCAAGTGGCAGTGGTCGAAGGACCTGTGGGGTTCCACGCCGCCGCAGGTCGTCGGCGAGCGCGACGAGTACAACATGGAGAAGATCGCGGCGCTGAAGCCGGACCTGATCATCGCCCAGTACTCGGGCATGAAGAAGGAGCAGTACGACACGCTCTCCAAGATCGCGAAGGTCGTCGCGCAGCCCAAGGGCTCGGAGGACTACCAGGCGACGTGGCAGGTGATGACGCAGCAGATCGGCAAGTCGCTGGGCAAGGACGCCGAGACGAAGAAGCTGATCGCGGGGATCGACGAGAAGTTCAAGACGGTCCGGGAGAAGCACCCGGAGTGGAAGGACAAGACGGTCGCGGTGGGCGAGCCCGTCGAGCCCGGCAAGTTCTCCGCGTTCTCGCCGAAGGACCCGAAGGTCATCTTCCTGAGCGAGATGGGCTTCACGACCTCCGAGACGTACCGCACGGCGCTGGGCAAGGACAACATCGCCGACCTGAGCTCCGAGCGGTTCGACGTGATGGAGGCCGACCGGACGGTGTGGCTGGGTACCCCGGACACCGAGGCGGCGATGAAGGCCGACCCGCTGTACGCGAAGACCAAGGTCAACCAGGAGAAGCGCGACCTGTTCCTGCCGTACGAAACCCCGGACATCGGCGCCGCGCTCTCCTTCAACACCGTGCTGAGCATCCCGTACGCCATCGACCAGGTCGTCCCGAAGCTCGAAGCCATCAAGTAACGACCAGCCACCGACGCAGGACCAGGGAAAGGCCCAACGAACGATGATGGACGCCGACTCGGACCGGACCACTGCCGCCGGAACCCCCGTCACCGGTGGACAATCCGGGATCTGGCTCGCTCAGCGGATCGAGCCGGACAGTTCGGCCTTCAACGTCTCGTTCACCCTGGAACTGCGCGGTGACGTCGACCTCGACCGCCTGACCGCCGCCGTGCGGCAGGTGGTCGAGGAGGCGGACTGCCTCCACGTCGTCTTCGCGACGACCGGGGACGGCAGCCCCCGCCAGTTCCCCCGCCGCATGCCCGTCGACGTGCCCGTAGTCGACCTGCGCGCCGAAGCCCACCCCGAGGACGCCGCCTGGGAGTGGATGGGCGCCCACCGGACCCGTCCCCTGTCGCTCGCGGACGGCCCGCTGTTCTCGCACACCCTGCTCCGGCTCGCCGACGACCGGGTGCTCTGGTACCAGTGCTACCACCACCTCGTCATCGACGGCGTGAGCATCGGCCTGCTCTCCCAGCGGGTCGGCGAGCTCTACACCGGAACCCGGGAACCCGCCCCCGTCGCCTGGAACGTGACCCGGCTCGCCGCCTCCGAGGAGGCATACCGCGCCTCCGAGACGTACGCCGAGGACCGCGCGTACTGGCTGGAGCGCTTCGCCGACCGGCCGCAGCCGGTCCGCCTCGTCGAGCCCGGCCAGAAGATCATCACGCGCCGCTACCGGCGCACCACCGAACTCTCCGTGGCCGGCACCGACCGGCTCAAGGCCGCCGCCCAGGCGTCCGGGGTCCGCCTGTCCGCCCTGCTGGTCGCCGCCGTGGCCGCGTACACGCACCGCACCACCGGTGAACAGGACCTGGTGCTGGGCCTGCCCGTCACCACCCGCCGGGACCGCGCCATCCTCGGCGTCCCCGGCATGGTCTCCAACATCGTGCCGCTGCGGCTGACCGTACGCCCCGGCACGACCGTCGCCGAGCTGCTCGCCCAGACCTCCGCCCGGATCGCCGAAGCCGTCGCCCACGGCCGGTACCGCGCCGAGGACCTCGCCAAGGAACTCGGCCTGGTCGAGGGCGTGTCCGAGCTCGTCGGCCCCACCGTCAACATCCTCCCCGGCACCGACTGGCTGCGCTTTGGCGACCACGAGTCCGACCTGCGCCCCCAGTGGATGGGCGCGGTCAGCGACCTGGCCGTCAGCGTCGGCGAGTCCGTGCGCGGCGCCGTCCGCGTCCTCTTCGATGCCGACGCCGACCAGTGCACCGAGGACGGCCTCGTCGCCCACCAGGAGCGCTTCGGCATCCTCCTCGACGCCTTCGCCGAGGACCCCGGCCGGCTGATGGGCCGGCTCGACCTCACCACCGCCGCCGAACGCGACCGGCTGCTGGTGGACTTCGGCACCTCCCCGAGCGATTCCCCCGAACTGTCCTGGCCGGCCGCCTTCGAGGCCCAGGTGAGCCGCGCCCCCGGGGCCGTCGCCCTGGTCTGCGAGGACACCGAGCTGACCTACGCGGAGCTCGACGCCGCCGCCAACCGGCTCGCCCGCCTCCTCGCCGCCCGCGGCGTGGGCGCCGAGGACGTCGTCGGCGTGGCCCTGCCCCGCTCGCCCGAGCTCGTCACCGCCCTGCTCGCCGTGATGAAGACCGGCGCCGCCTACCTGCCGCTGGACTCCGACCACCCGCAGGACCGCCTCGCGTACATGCTCCAGGACGCCGGCGCCCGTACGGTCGTCACCGCCCGGGAGCAGGCCGAGGGCCTGCCCGTGCTCCCCGGCCTGGAGCCGCTCCGGCTCGACGACCCGCGGACCGCCGCCGCCCTCGCCGCGCAGGACCCGGCCGCCCTCGGCCTGGACATCCCGCTCGACGGGGCCGCGTACGTCATCTACACCTCCGGCTCCACCGGCCGCCCCAAGGGCGTCGTCGTCCCCCACGACGGCATCGGCAGCCTGATCGCCACCGCCACCGAGCGGATCGGCATCGGCCCGGACAGCCGGGTCGTCCAGTTCGCCTCCGTCGGCTTCGACGTGACGGTCTGGGACCTGGTCATGTCGCTGTGCGTCGGCGGCCGGATCATCGTCGTCCCCACCGAGCGCCGCGTCGCGGGCCCCACCCTCACCGACTACATCGCGGCCCACCGCGCCACCCACATGATCCTGCCGCCGTCGCTGGTGTCGGCGCTGCCGCAGGACTGCGAACTGCCCGAGGGCTGCGTGCTCGTCGTCGGCACCGAGGCCGTCCCCAGCGAGCTGATCGCCCGCTGGTCGCACCGCCTGCGGATCGTCGTCGCCTACGGCCTCACCGAGGCGAGCGTCAACTCCACCCTCTGGCTCGCCCGCCCCGACTGGCAGGGACCCGTCCCGATCGGCGAGCCCGACCCCAACACCCGGGCCTATGTGCTGGACTCCGCGCTGCGGCCCGTCCCCGTCGGTGTCGAGGGCGAGCTGTACGTCGCCGGCCGCGGCCTGGCCCGCGGCTACCTCGGCCGCTTCGGCCTGACCTCCGAGCGGTTCGTCGCCGACCCCTTCGGCGAGCCAGGCACCCGCATGTACCGCACCGGCGACCGGGTCCGCTGGACCGCCGAGGGCAACCTCGACTTCCTCGGCCGCGCCGACGGCCAGATCAAGATCCGCGGCCACCGCATCGAACCGGGCGAGATCGAGAGCGCGTTCATGGCCTGCCCGGGCATCGCGCAGGCCGCCGTCCTCGTCCGCGAGGACCAGCGCGCCGCGAAGCGGCTCGTCGCCTACCTCGTCGCCGACGCCTCCCTGGACGCCGCCGGAGCCGAGGCCGCCGTCACCGCGGCCCGCGCCGAGGCCGCCCAGGGCCTGCCCGACCACATGGTGCCCTCGGCCGTCGTCCGCATGGACGGCCCGCTGCCGCTCACCCCCAACGGCAAGCTCGACGCCCGCGCCCTGCCCGACCCGCGGTGGACCGCCCTGACCGGCGACGCCGCCCCCACCACCCCGGCCGAGACCGCCCTCGCGGCGCTCTTCGCCGAGGTCCTCGCACTGCCGTCGGTCGGCGTCCACGACAGCTTCTTCGAGCTCGGCGGCGACAGCATCGTCGCCATCCAGCTCGTCACCCGCGCCCGGGCCGCCGGCCTCGCGATCAGCCCCCGCGAGGTGTTCCGGCTCCGTACCGTCGCGGCCCTCGCCCTCGCCGCCGGGCAGGCCCCGCGGGCGCCGCGGGCCGCCGCCCCGCTGCCCGAGCCGTTCTCCCTGGTCCCGCTCACCGACGGGGACCGCGCCGCGTTCGCCGAGGGCCTCGGCGACCTGCTGGACGTGGTCCCGGCCACCCCGCTCCAGGAGGGGTTCTACTTCCACGCGGCCATGGACCGGGGCGGCGCCGACGGCTACGCCGTCCAGGACGCCGTCGAACTCGGCGGAGACGTCGACCCCGAGGCCCTCCGGGCCGCCGTCCAGCGGCTCCTGGACCGCCACCCGCTGCTGCGCGCCGCCTTCCGCCAGCACCCCGACGGCCCCGTCGTCCAGGTCATCGGCGCCGACGTCGCCCTGCCCTGGCGGTTCACCGACCTGACCGGCCAGGACCCGGCCCGGCAGGCGGCCGCCGTCGAGGAGACCGCCGCCGCCGAACGCGGCCGCGGCTTCGACCTCGGCGCCCCGCCGCTGCTGCGCGCGGCCCTGGTCCGGCTCGGCGCGCGGAGCTCCGTCCTGCTCCTGACGATGCACCACATCATCGTCGACGGCTGGTCCGTCTCCCTGGTCATGCGGGAACTGCTCGACGGCTACCGCCCCGGCGCCCCCGCCACCGCGACCGCGGCGGACCCCGCCTACCGGGCGTACACCGGCTGGCTGGCCGGCCTCGACCGGGACCTGGCCCGCGCGGCCTGGCGCGACGCCCTGGCCGGCCTCGACGCGACCGACGGCCTCCCCTTCCGCGCCGGCGAGACGCCGGGCGCCGCCTCCGGCCGGGTCACCGTCGAGCTGTCCGCCGAGCGGACCGCCGCGCTCACCGCCGCGACCCGCCGCCTCGGACTGACCCTCGCCGCCGTCGTGCAGGGCGCGTTCGGCCTCGTGCTCGGCGACGTCGTCGGCGCCCAGGACCTCGTCCTCGGCACCACCGTCTCCGGCCGCCAGGCCCCCGTACAGGACATCGAGACCCTCGTCGGCCTGCTCATCAACACCGTGCCCGCCCGGCTCGGCTGGCGCCCCGGGCAGAGCCTCGCCGAGGTCCTCACCGCCTTCCAGGACGGCCAGGCCGACCTGCTCGACCACCAGCACCTCGGGCTCGCCGAGATCCAGCGGGCCGTCGGCCGCGGCGACCTCTTCGACGCGCTCGTCGTCGTCGAGAACCTCCCCGAGGCCGGCGACGCCGCCGACCCGCGGGGCCTCATCCGGATCCTCGGATCCGAGATCCGCGACGCGGTGCACTACCCGCTCGCCCTCACCGTGCTGCCCGGCGCCACGCTGCGGCTCCAGCTGGACCACGACCCGGCCCGGCTCGACGGCGCCGCCGCCGCCCGCTTCGCCGACCGGCTGCTCGCCGTGCTGGACCAGGTCACGGCCGACCCGCACCTGCCGGTCGGCCGGCTCGCCGCGCAGTCCCCGGACGAGCGGCGGGCCACCCTGGCCGCCCTCGCCGGAGCCGAGCGGCGGCTGCCCGTGGACACCCTGCACGGCGCCTTCGCCGCGCAGGCGCGCCGCACCCCCGACGCCGTCGCGCTCGTCCACGAGGACGGCCACACCTCGTACGCCGAACTCGACGCCCGCGCCGAGGCGCTCGCGCACCGGCTGGCCGCCCACGGCGTCGCCGCCGAGTCCGTGGTCGCCGTCGCCGTGCCCCGGTCCGCCGAGACCCTCGTCGCCCTGCTGGGCGTCATGAAGGCCGGCGCCGCCTACCTGCCCGTCGACGTCGACTACCCGGCCGGCCGGGTCCGCCACATGCTGTCCGACTCCGGTGCCCGCACCGTCGTCGCCACCGCGCGGTCCCTGGCGAAGCTGCCCGCCCTCGACGGGGTCACCCCCGTCCTCCTCGACGGCCCCGGGGCGGCCGCGGCCGCCCCCGCGACGGGCGCGCTCGCCCCCGTCGACCCCGACGGCGCCGCGTACGTGATGTACACCTCCGGCTCCACCGGCCTGCCCAAGGGCGTCGTCGTCCCGCACCGGGCCGTCGTCGGCCAGCTGGCCTGGACCGCCGAGGAGTTCGGCTTCGGCCCCGGCGAACGGGTGCTGCACCAGTACTCGACCAGCTTCGACCCCTCCGTCCAGGAGATCTTCGTCCCCCTGCTCACCGGCGGCACCGTGGTCGTCGCCCGGCCCGACGGGCACCGCGACCCCGCCTACCTCGCCGGGCTGATCCGCGCCGAGCGGATCACCAACGTCGACCTCGTGCCGTCCCTGTACACCGCCCTGCTCGCCGAGTACCCCGACCTCACGGACGGCGCCCCCTGGTGGGCGACCCTGCGCCGCGCCTTCAGCGGCGGCGAGGCCCTGCCCGTCCCGCTCGCCCGGCGCTGGCAGGACCGCACCGGAGTCCCCCTGCACAACGTGTACGGGCCCACCGAGGCCGTCATCCAGGTCACCAGCTGGCAGGCGGGCGGCGAGAGCGCCACAGCGGCCACCGTGCCGATCGGCCGGCCCGTGTGGAACACCCGGCTGCACGTCCTCGACCGGTACCTGCGCCCGGTGGCCCCGGGCGAACCCGGCGAGCTCTACCTCGCGGGCGACCAGCTCGCCCGCGGCTACCACGGACGCACCGCGCTCACCGCGGAACGCTTCGTCGCCGACCCGTTCGGCACTCCGGGCGCGCGGATGTACCGCACCGGAGACATGGTCCAGTTCAGCGCGGACGGCGTGCTCACCTACCTCGGGCGCACCGACCACCAGGTCAAGATCAGGGGAAACCGAGTGGAACTCGGGGAAATCGAAGCCCGCCTGCGGGACGAGGCACACGTCGCCGACGCGGTGGTCGTCGCCCGCGACGACGAGCGCGGCGTCAAGCAGCTCGTCGCCTACCTGGTCCCGGCCCGGGGCGGCCCGGCCGACGCGTTCGACACCGAGGCCGTGCGGACCGCCCTGACGGGCACGCTGCCCGCGCCCATGGTGCCCAGCCACTTCGTCGCCCTCGACGCGCTGCCGCTCACCCCGGGCGGGAAGACCGACCTGAAGGCCCTGCCCGCCCCGGCGGTCCGCCGCACGGCCGGCCGCGCCCCCTCGCGAGAGGGCCGCGAGCAGCAGCTCCGCACGATCTTCGCCGAGGTGCTCGGCCTCGACGCGGTCGACGCCGACGAGGACTTCTTCATGCTCGGCGGCGACAGCATCCTCTCCATGTCCGTCTCCAGCCGCGCCCGCAAGGCCGGCCTGTCGGTCAGCCCCCGCGAGGTGTTCGAGCACCGCACCCCGGCCGCCCTCGCCGCCGCCACCGGCGGCGCGGACGCCGCCGCGGCCCCCGCCGCCGACACCGACGGCGTCGGCGACCTCACCCTCCTCCCGATCGTCCACCAGCTCCGCGAGGACGGCGGCCCCATCGGCCGGTTCAACCTGTCGATGCTGCTCCAGACACCCGCGGACGCCGACACCGACCGGCTGACCCGCGTCCTGCGGGCCGTACTGGACCACCACGACGGCCTGCGGACGTCCCTGACCCGCATGGACCTCGGCCCGGCCATCCCGGCCCTCTGGTCCGCCGCCACCGCCCCGGCCGGCAGCGTCGACGCCGCCGCCGTACTGCGCCGCGCCGACGCCGCCGGCCTGGACGACACCGCCCTGCGCGCCCTGATCGCCCGCGAGTCGGACGCGGCCGCCGGCCGCCTGGACCCCGACACCGGCGCCATGCTCCAGGCCGTCTGGTTCGACGCGGGCACCGGCACGGCCGGACGGCTGCTGCTCGTCATCCACCACCTGGTCGTGGACGGCGTGTCCTGGCGCGTCCTGCTCGGCGACCTCGCCGCCGCCTGGGACGCCGAGACCGCCGGGCGGCGCCCCGAACTGGAACCCGTACCGACCTCGCTGCGCCGCTTCGCCCGGGAGACCGCCGAACAGGCCACCTCCCCGCTGCGGCAGGCCGAACTCCCGTACTGGGCCAAGACCCTGGCCCCCGGCGCCGAACTGGTCCCCGGCGCCGACCGGTCCGGCACCGCCGGCTCCGCCCGGGACCACACCGTCACCCTCACCACCGAGGAGACCCGCGCCCTGCTGACGGCCGTCCCCGCCAGCGCGGGAGCCGACGTCACCGAGGTGCTCCTCGCCGCCCTGCGCCTCGCGGTGTCCCGCTGGCGGTCCGGCCGCGGTGGCGACGCGGCGGGCGACCTGCTCGTCGACCTCGAACGCCACGGCCGCGACGCCACCTCCCTGGACCTGTCCCGCACCGTGGGCTGGTTCACCGCCCTGCACCCGGTCCGGCTGCCCGCCGCCGACGGCGCCCTCGACACCCTCAAGGCCGTCAAGGAAGCCGTCCGCTCGGCCCCCGACTCCGGCGCCGGATACGGCATGCTGCGCTACCTCAACCCGCAGCTCGCCCCCGTCTTCGCCCAGCTGTCCACCGCCCAGGTGCTGTTCAACTACTTCGGCCGGCTGCCCGCCGACCAGGCCGTCGACTGGGCGCCCGCCGCCGAGTCCGACGCCCTGTCCGTCGAAGCGGACGCCGGCCTCGCCATGCCGTACCCGCTCCAGGTCAACGCGGTCTGCGCGGACACCCCGCACGGCCCCGAACTGCGGGCCACCTGGACCTGGCCGGCGGACCGGACCCTCGGCGACGAGGACGTCCACGCCCTCGGCCTGGCCTGGGCCGAAGCCCTGCGCGAACTCATCGCCCAGGCCGCCGGATCCGGCTCCGCCACCGGCGCCCTGACCCCCTCCGACCTGCCCCTGGTCCAGCTCACCCAGGCCGAGATCGACCGGGTCCAGCAGACCAGCCCGGTCCCCGTCGCCGACATCTGGCCGCTGTCCCCGCTCCAGGAGGGCATCCACTTCCACGCCAGCTACGACACCGACGGCCTGGACGTCTACACCGCCCAGGACTGCTTCGACTTCGGCCACCGCCTGGACCCGGACCGGCTGCGCACCGCCTGCGCCGCCCTGCTCGCCCGGCACCCCGGCCTGCGCGCCGGCATCACCTCCGAAGGGCTGCCCGCGCCCGTACAGTTCGTCGGCCCGGCCGGCGAGGTCCCCGTCCCGCTCACCGAGACCGACCTGACCGGCCTCACCGAGGAGCGGCGGCAGGCCCGCCTCACCGAGATCGCCGACGCCGACCGGCTGCGCCGCTTCGACCTGGCCGCGCCCCCGCTGTTCCGCCTCCAGCTCATCCGGCTCACCGAGAACACCGACCGCCTGATGCTCAGCCACCACCTGGTGGCCTGGGACGGCTGGTCCCAGTCCCTGTTCCTCGACGAACTGCTGGCCCTCTACGCGGCGTCCGGCGACGACACCGGCCTCGCCGCCCCCGGCAGCTACCGCGACTACCTGAGCTGGCTCGCCGGCCAGGACTTCGACGCGGCCCGCGCCACCTGGAGCACCGCGCTCGCCGGCCTGGAGGAACCGACCCTCGTCGCCAAGAGCCGCGGCGGCGAGCCCACCATCCCGCGCCGCCACTCCCTCGACCTCGGCGCCGACCTCAGCGACCGGCTCCGCGGCTGCGCCCGCGCCCACGGCCTCACCATCAACGCCGTGCTGTCGGCGGCCTGGGCCCTGGTGCTGTCCGCCGCCGTCGGCCGCAGCGACGTGGTGTTCGGCGCGACCGTCGCCGGCCGCCCGGCCGAGGTGCGCGGCGCCGAGTCGACCATCGGCATGTTCCTCAACACCGTCCCATTGCGCGTCACGCTGCGCCCCGAGGAGACCGTCGCCGACCTGCTGCGGCGCGTCCAGTCCGAGCGCATGGCGCTGATGGACCACGAGTACCTGGGCCTCGCCGAGCTCCAGCGCGCGGGCGGCCACCCGGTCCTCTTCGACACCCTCTACGTGCTCCAGAACTTCGCCGACGAGGGCGCCTTCCGCGAACTCACCGACCGCCACGGCATCACCGGAGTCGGCAGCGTCGACTCCACGCACTACCCGATGACCCTGATCGTCAACCCGGCCGAGCGCGTCCAGATCAAGCTGGAGTACCGGCCCGACCTCGTCGACGACGACCAGGCCGCCGCCACCCTGAACCGCTACCGGACCCTGGTGGAGCGCCTCCTCGGCGACCTCACCGCCCCGGTCGGCACCCTGGACCTGCTGCTCCCCGACGAGCACGCCGAGCTGACCGCCGCCTGGGCCGCCGGCGACCAGCCGGTCCCCGACGAGACCGTCGCCGACCTGCTCGCCACGCAGGTCGCCCGCACCCCGGACGCCGTCGCCCTCGTCTTCGGCGCCACCTCCCTCACGTACGCCGAACTCGACGCCCGCATCAACCGGCTGGCCCGGCTGCTGCTGGCCCGCGGCGCAGGCCCCGAGCGGACCGTGGCCCTGGCCCTGCCCCGCTCCATCGAGATGGTCGTCGCCCTGTTCGCGGTCCTGCGCACCGGAGCCGCGTACCTGCCCCTGGACCTGGACCACCCGGCCGACCGGCTGCGCCTGATGGTCGAGGACACCGGGCCGCTGTGCCTGCTCACCACCCTCGCGGTCGCCCCGACCCTGCGCGCCGCCTCCGGCCCGCTCGCCCCCGAGATCGCCCTCGACGACCCGGCCGTCGCCGCCGAGCTGGCCGGACACCCCGGCGGCGAGGTCACCGACGCCGAGCGTCCCGCGTTCGCGCACTCGGTCGCGGGCCGCCTGGAGCACCCCGCCTACGTCATCTACACCTCGGGCTCGACCGGCAAGCCCAAGGGCGTCGTCACCCCGTACCGCGGTCTGACGAACATGCAGCTCAACCACCAGGTGGAGGTGTTCGACCCGGCCATCGCCGCGGCCGGCGGCCGCCGCCTGCGCATCGCGCACACCGTCTCCTTCGCCTTCGACATGTCGTGGGAGGAGCTGCTCTGGCTCGTCGAGGGCCACGAGGTCCACGTCTGCGACGAGGAACTGCGCCGCGACGCCGAGGCCCTGGTCGCCTACTGCGACGACCACCGCATCGACGTCGTCAACGTCACCCCCACCTACGCCCAGCTCCTCATCGAGGAAGGGCTCCTCGACCGGGACGAGAGCGCCGGCAAGCACCGGCCCGCGCTGGTCCTGCTCGGCGGCGAGGCCGTCTCCGACACCGTCTGGACCCGCCTCGCCGACACCGAGGACACCTACGGCTACAACCTGTACGGCCCCACCGAGTACACGATCAACACCCTCGGCGGCTCCACCGCCGACAGCCCGACCCCCACGGTCGGCCGCCCCATCCGCAACACCCGCGGCTACGTCCTCGACGCCATGCTGCGCCCCGTCCCGCCCGGCTGCCCCGGCGAGCTCTACATCGCCGGCACCGGCCTCGCCCGCGGCTACCACGACCGGCCCGGACTCACCTCCGAGCGGTTCGTCGCCGACCCGTTCGGCGGCCCCGGCGAGCGCATGTACCGTACGGGCGACCTCGTACGCCAGCGCCCCGACGGCCTGATCGACTTCCTGGGCCGCACCGACGACCAGGTCAAGATCCGCGGCTACCGCATCGAGCTGGGCGAGATCTCCACCGCCCTGTCCGCGCACCCCGACGTGGCCCACGCCGCCGTCGTCGTGAACGAGCAGGCCGCCGGGAAGCGCCTCGTCGGCTACGTGGTCCCCGAACAGAGCGCCGAACGCGGCGAGGCCCTCGTCCAGAGCCTGCGCGAACACCTCAAGGCCACCCTGCCCGACTACATGGTCCCGGCCGCCCTGATGGCCGTGGACACCCTGCCGCTGACCGTCAACGGCAAGCTCGACACCCGGGCCCTGCCCGCCCCCGAGTTCGCCGGCGCCGGAGCCGGCCGGTCCCCGCGGACCCCGCGGGAGGAGACCCTCTGCGCGCTGTTCGCCGAGGTCCTCGGGCTTCCGGAGGGCGGCGTCGGCATCGACGCCAACTTCTTCGAGCTCGGCGGACACTCACTGCTCGCCACCCGGCTCATCGCCCGCGCCCGCACCGCGCTCGCCGCGGAGCTGGCGATCCGCGACCTCTTCGAGGCCCCGACCGTCGCCGAACTCGCCCTGCGCGCCGGCGGCTCGCGGGCCGACGCACGCCCCGCCCTCGTCGCGGGCGAGCGCCCGGACGAGCTGCCGCTGTCCCACGCCCAGCAGCGGCTGTGGGTCATCCAGCAGATCGAGGACACCTCCGCCGCCTACAACTTCCCGCTGGTGATGCGGCTGCGCGGGAACCTCGACATCGACGCCTGGCGGGCCGCCCTCGCCGACGTCACCGACCGCCACGAGGCCCTGCGCACCCTCTTCGCCGAGCGCGACGGCCGGGCCTACCAGCGGGTCCTGCCCGCCGGACAGGCCCACCCGCCGGTCGAGCACCTGCGCGCCACCGAGGAGGAGGCCCGCGCCCTGGTCGACGCGGCCGTCAACCGTACCTTCGACCTCGCCGCCGAACTGCCGCTGCGCGCCACCGTCATCGAGGTGGCGCCCGGGGAGCACGTCGTCGTGATCCTCCTGCACCACATCACCACCGACGAGTGGTCCGACCGCCCCTTCCTCGGCGACCTGGCCGCCGCCTACGCCGCCCGCCGCTCCGGCAACGCCCCCGTCTGGGAACCGCTCCCGGTCCAGTACGCCGACTACGCGCTCTGGCAGCAGAAGCTGCTCGGCGACCCGGCCGACGCCCGGAGCCTCGCCGCCCGCCAGCTCGACCACTGGCATCGCGCGCTGGACGGCGCCCCCGAGGAACTGGAACTGCCGACCGACCGGCCGCGCCCGGCCCGCCCCGCCTTCACCGGCGCGGAACTCGACGTCGCGTTCGACGGCCCGGCCTACCGGAACCTGAAGCGGCTCGCCAAGGACAACGGCGTCAGCATGTTCATGGTGGTCCACGCGGCCGTCGCGACCCTGCTGCACCGCCTCGGCGCCGGCACCGACATCCCGCTCGGCTCGCCCATCGCCGGCCGCGGCGAGGAGGCCCTCGACGACCTCGTCGGCTTCTTCGTCAACACCCTGGTGCTGCGCACCGACCTCAGCGGCGACCCCACGTTCACCGAACTGCTCGGCCGGGTCCGCGACACCGACCTGGCCGCCTTCTCGCACGCCGACGTGCCCTTCGAGTCGGTCGTGGAGAAGCTCAACCCCACCCGCTCGCTGGCCCGCAACCCGCTGTTCCAGGTGATGGTCGGCTACCACGCCCGCACCGACGGCGAACTGGACCTGGCCGGCCTGGGCGTGGAGTACGTACCGTTCCGCATCCGCTCCGCCAAGTTCGACCTGGTGTTCAGCTTCACCGAGGAGACCGCCGCCGACGGCGACGGCGGATCGCTGGTCTGCCGTCTGGAGTTCGCCACCGAACTCTTCGACCAGGAGACCGCCGAGCTGATCGGCGAGCGCCTCGCGGCCCTCACCGGCGCCCTCGCCGCCGCCCCCGACCTGCCGGTGTCCGCCGCCCCGCTCCTGGTGGGCGACGAGCGGACGCTGGTCCTGGAAGGCTTCAACGGCGCCCCGCGCGCGGTCGACGAGCTGTCCCTGCCCGCCCTGTTCGCCCGGCACGTCGCCGAGCGCCCCGGCGCGGTCGCCCTCGTCGACCGCGACACCCGCCTCGACTACGCCGCGCTGGACGCCCGCTCCAACCGGATCGCCCACCTGCTGGCCGACCGGGGCGTCGGCACGGAGAGCGTGGTCGGCGTCGCCGTGCCCCGCTCGGCGGACATGATCGCCACCGTGCTGGCCGCCCTGAAGCTCGGCGCCGCCTTCCTGCCGCTGGACCTGGTCCACCCCGCGGACCGGCTCAGCTACATGATCGAGGACTCCCGGGCGACCCTGGTCGTCGGCACCGAGCCGGTGGCCGGGAAGATCCCCGCCACCGGCGCCCCGGTCCTGCTCCTCGACGAGCACGCCACCGCCGCGGCCCTGGCACGGCAGCCCGAAACCGCCGTGCCCGCCCCGCGGGTGGCCCTGGACCAGGCCGCGTACGTCATCTACACCTCGGGCTCCACCGGCCGCCCCAAGGGCGTCGTCGTCCCGCACGAGGGCATAGCCAGCCTGGTCGCCACCGCGGTCGACCGGATGGGCCTGGAAAGCGACAGCAGCGTCCTGCAGTTCGCCTCCATCGGATTCGACGTGTTCGTCTTCGAGGTCGCGATGGCGCTCTGCCACGGCGGCCGCCTCGTCCTCATCACCGACGAGGCCCGGGTGGCCGGACCCGCCCTCACGGACTTCCTGGCCGACCACGCGATCAGTCACATGATCCTCCCGCCGTCGCTGGTCTCCGCGCTGCCCGCCGGCTGCACGCTGCCCGAGGGGTCGACCGTCCTGGTCGGCACCGAGACCGTGCCGCCGGACCTCTTCGAGCGGTTCGGCGCCCACGCGAACCTGATCTGCGCCTACGGACTGACCGAGGCCACCGTCAACTCCACCCTGTGGGACTCCCGGGACGCGCGGCTGCGCCCCGGAGCGCGCGTGCCGATCGGCGTCCCGGATCCCAACACCACCGCCTACGTCCTGGACGACCGGCTCCAGCCCGTCCCGCCCGGCGTCGTCGGCGAGCTGTACGTGTCCGGCCGCGGCCTGGCCCGCGGCTACCTCGGCCGCTTCGGGCTGACCGCCGAACGGTTCGTCGCCGACCCCTTCGGCGCTCCCGGCAGCCGCATGTACCGCACCGGCGACCGGGCCCGCTGGCGCCGCGACGGCAACCTCGACTTCCTCGGCCGGGTCGACACCCAGGTCAAGATCCGCGGTTTCCGCATCGAACTCGGCGAGATCGAGGCGGCGCTCGCCGGACACCCCGGCGTCGGCCAGGCCACCGTCGTCCCGGACCGCGCGGGCGACATCGTCCGCCTGGTCGGCTACGTCGTCCCGGAGCACGGCGCCCTCGACCCGCAGGACGTCCGGGCGCACGTCGCCGGGCATCTGCCCGAGTACATGGTCCCCGCGCTCGTCGTCGTCCTCGACGGCCCGCTGCCGCTGACCCCGAACGGCAAGCTCGACCACAAGGCGCTCCCCGCGCCCGACTGGTCCGGCATGTCCGGCGGGGCCCGCCCGGTGGGCGCCACCCAGGCGAAGCTGGCGGAGCTCTTCGGCGAGATCCTCCAGCTCGACGAAGTCGGCGTCCACGACAACTTCTTCGCCCTCGGCGGCCACTCCATGGCCTCCATGCGCCTCCTGGGCCGCATCCGCTCCGAGTTCGGCGTCGAGCTGAGCATCCGCGACGTCTTCGACGCCCTGACCGTCGCCGGCCTCGCCGCCAAGCTCGACGGCGCGGCCGCCGCCCGCCCGGCGCTGCGCCCGGCCGACGGCCCGGCCCCCGCCGACGAGGACACCGCTGCGGCCCCCGTACAGCGCTGGCAGTGGTCGGCGTACCGGCGCTGGGACGGCTTCGACCACGGCCTGGTGCTCCGTTCGCCCGGCGCCCTGGACGCGGCCGCCCTGGCCGCCGCCCTCGACGACGTGGTGACCCGCCACGAGCCGCTGCGCACCCGCTTCACCGAGCGGGACGGCGCCGTGCACCGGCAGCCCGCCGGGCACCCTCTCCTGGAGACGGAGAGCTGCGCCGACCTCGACGCCCGGCTCGCCGAACTCGCCGCGCTCCACCCCGACCTGACCCGCGAGGCGCCCCTGCGCGCCACGCTCCTCACCGACGCCTCGGGCGACCAGGCGCTGCTGCTGACCGCGCACTACCTCGCGGTGGACGAATGGTCCGCAGTCCCCCTGTTCCGCGACCTGACCGCCGCCTACGAGGCCCGTGAGCAGGGCCTGGCCCCCGCCTGGGAGCCGCTGCCCGTCGGCTACTCCGATTACGCGGCCTGGGCGCGGGAGGTCCTCGGCGACCTCGCCGAGCCCACCAGCACCGGCGGCCGCCAGCTCGCCTGGTGGCAGCGGAACCTGGAAGGCGTCCCGCGGGAGCTGGCGCTCCCCGCGGACCGGCCGCGCCCGCAGGCCCCGGCCGTCCGCGGCCCGGGCGGCGACTACGTCTCCTTCGTCCTGGACGAGCGGCTCCACGCGGACGTGGACGCCCTGGCCCAGGCGACGGGCACCAGCATGTTCATGGTGCTGCACTCGGCGCTGTCGGCCCTGCTCACCGCCCACGGCGCGGGCACCGACCTGCCGATCGGCACGATGGTCGCGGGCCGCGGCGAGGAACAGCTCGCCGACCTCGTCGGCTGCTTCTTCAACACCGTGGTGCTGCGCACCGACACGGCGGGGGACCCCACCTTCGCCGAGCTGCTGCGCCGGGTGCGGGAGACCACGCTCAGCGCCCTGGACCGGCAGGACGTCCCGTTCGACGAGGTCGTCCGCGCCACCGGTCTGCCCGCCGGGGGACCGCAGGTCATGGTGATCCACCACGAGCAGGCGGACCTCGGCCAGTTGGAGGGCGGCGTGGGATCCTTCCACGCGGTGCCCACCGGTTCGGCGAAGGCGGAGCTGACGCTCAGCTTCTACGAGCCGCGCGGCGACGGGCCGGTGCACTGCGAACTGATCCACGCCACCGACCTGCTCGGCCGGGCCAAGGCCCGCCGGCTGGCCGAAGAACTTCACCGGCTGCTGCGCCATGTGGTGGCCGAGCCCGGACAGCCGCTCTCGGAGCTGTTCACCGTTATGTCCACGAGGAGTGAGAACGCATGACCACCAACCCGTTCGAGGACCCGCAGGGCCGCTTCCTGGTCCTGGCCAACGACGAGAACCAGCACTCCCTGTGGCCGTCCTTCGTCGACGCGCCGGCGGGCTGGCGGACCGTGTTCGGCGAGGACACCCGTGAGGCGTGCCTGACGTACATCGAGACGAGCTGGACCGACCTGCGCCCCGCGAGCCTGGTCGCCCTGCAGGGCTGACCCGCCCGGCACCACGACGCCGCCCCCGGCGAGGAGAACCTCCTCGCCGGGGGCGGCGTCCGTGCGTTCCCGTCCGTTGCCGTCCGGCCGGGGGACCCGCGGGAACGCAACGGGAACGCGCGGGCGCGGCTTCGCCGCTTCGCCGGTACGGGAAAGCGCCGTGTGCCGTCCTCCGGCTCCGGCGGATGCCGGGCGGGCGGACGGCACACGGCGCGGGCCGGGTGCGGTCGTACGGGTTGCGGTTCAGCCGGGCCGTACGGCCGGGCGTCGGCTCAGTGGGCCGACGTGGCCGGCGGCGCGGTCTTCCGGGGCCCGGGCAGCGTCGCGTCCCGCGGCTCCCGACGGCTGGCGGACCAGGCGGCCCAGAGGTCGGCGTACCGCCCGCCCGCCGCGACGAGTTCGTCGTGTGTGCCGGTTTCCACGACCCGCCCCTGGTCGAGGACGACGATGCGGTCGGCGGTCGCGGCCTGCGGCAGCCGGTGGGCCACCATCAGCCCCGTACGCCCTTCCAGGGCCCGCAGCGCGGCCGTTTCCAGTACGCGGGCGCCCGCGCTGCCGGCGTCGGCGGTGGCCTCGTCCAGGATCGCCACCGGCGGGTCGGCGAGGACGAGACGGGCCAGGGCCAGGTGCTGGGCCTGGGTCACCGTGAGCCGGTGCCCGCCCTCGCCGACCACCGTGTCCAGACCTTCCGGGAGGGCCAGCGCCCAGTCCAGCGCGCCCACCCGGTCGAGTGCCGCGCGGAGTTCCTCCTCGGTGGCCTCCGGGCGGGCCAGCCGCATGTCCTCGCGGAGCGGTCCGGCGAACACGTGGACCTCCTGGCTGATCAGCGTCACCACCCGCCGGATCCCGCCGGGGCCCAGCTCCCGCGTGTCCACGCCACCGAGGCGGATCGAGCCGCCCGACGGGTCGTGGACGCCGGCGATCAGCTTCGCGAGGGTGGTCTTCCCGGCGCCGCTCGCGCCGACCAGCGCCACCCGCTCGCCGTCGCGCACTTCCAGGTCGACGTCCCGCAGGACCGGGTGCCCGGGGACGTACGCGTGGTTCAGGCCGCGGACCTCCACCGATCCGGCCATCCGTACGTCCCGTTCCCCGGCCTCCGGCTCGGCCGGCAGGTCGGACACGCCGACCAGGCGGGCCAGGCTCGCGCCGGCCGACTGGGCCTCGTCGATGAGGAAGAGCGCGGCGTTGACGGGGTTGAAGAGGCTGTGGAAGTAGAGCGCGGCCGCGGTCGCCGTGCCGATGCTCACCGAACCGTTGTCGACGAGGAAGAACCCCGTCAGCAGGACCGCCGCCAGGCCGATGAACTCGGCGAGGTTGAGCCGCGAGAAGAACCCGGACACGAGCCGGATGCCGCGCAGTGCGAGGTCGACGGCCTCCCGGGACCGCTGTTCGAGGAGCCGCGCGTGCCGGTCGCCCAGGCGGAACGCCCGGACGGTGCGGACGCCGCCGATGCTGTCGAGGAGCTGGTGCTGCAGGGCGCCCGTCGCCACACGGTGCTCGGCGTACACCTTCGAGGCGCGGGGGATGTACCAGCGCACGGACAGGACGTGGACCGGCACGGCGAGCAGGACGGCCACCAGGAACCGCCAGTCCAGTACCGTCAGGCCGACCAGCGTCAGCGCGATGGTGAGCAGGGCGCCCGCGAACTCGGGCAGGGCCTGGCGCACCGCCCGCGCGATGACGGTCACGTCCTGGGTGACCCGCGAGGTGAGGTCTCCGGAACCCGCCTTCTCGACGCGTTCGAGGGGCAGCCGCAGGGCCCGCGCGATGAACCGCTCGCGCAGGCTCGCGAGGATCGTCTCGCCGAGCCGGGCGACGAGGGAGCTGCCGATCGCGGTGGCGACGCCGCGGGCCACCGCCACCACGAGGAGCAGGATCATCGGCACGGTCAGCGAGGCGGGGCCGCGCTGCTCGACGACGAGGTCGACGATGCGCCCGAGCAACGGGGCGGTCAGCAGGCCGACGCCCGTCCCCAGGACCAGCACGGCCAGCGCGGTGGCGGCCAGCAGGCGGTGCCCGCGGAGCAGGGTGCCGAGGACGGCGACGGTCTGCGCCCCGGTGGCCGTGGGCAGCAGCTCGCGCTCCGGGGTGCTCGGTCCGCTCATCGTCCGTCCTTCGCTGGCCGCGTCTTCGGTGCCCGCGCCCGCATCGGGCGCGCTGTCGATCGTGTGGGGATCGGTCATGCCAGCACCGCCGCGCGGTAGGCCGTGTCGTCGGCGACCAGGTCCTGATGGCGGCCCCGCGCGGCGACGGCGCCGCTGTCGAGGACCACGACCAGGTCGGTTCCGGCGAGCAGGGCGGGGCTCGTGGTGACCAGGAAGGTGGTGCGGCCGGGGCGCAGGAGCCGCAGGCGGGCGGCGATGTGCGACTCCGTGACGGTGTCGACGGCGGTGGTCGGATCGTGGACGACCAGGACCGGGGGGTCCGCGGCGAGCGCCCGTGCCAGGGCCACGCGCTGGCGCTGCCCGCCGGACAGGGAGCGGCCGCGTTCGGTGAGTACGGTGTCCGCGCCCCGGGGCAGGGCCCGCGCGACGTCGTCCGCCGCCGCGGCGGCCAGCGCCGGTCCGGCGTCCCGCGCGCCGGGGGCCATCGCGGCCCGTACGTTGTCGAGGAGGCTGCCTTCGAACAGGTCGGCGTCGTGGTGGGCGACCAGGATGGCCCGGCGCGCTTCGCCGGGGTCCAGCTCGGTCAGCGGTACGCCGTCCAGCTCGATCACCCCGTCGTCGGGGTCCGCTTCGCGGCCCAGGCACAGCAGCAGGTCGTTGGCGGCGGCCGGGTCACCGGCGACGACGCCGATCAGGCTGCCGGGCGCGACGTCGAGGTCCAGCCCGCGCAGCGCCCCGTACGTGACGCCGCGCAGCCGGACGCGGCCGGTGACCGGTTCCGGCAGCGCGGTCGTCCCCGCCGTGACGGCGGGCGGCGAGGCGAGCACCTCGGCGATCCGGTCCGCGGAGGCGCGGCCCTGGGCGAACTCGCCGTTGACGTAGGTGAGGAGCTGGAACGGACCCAGCAGGTACTGGGCGAGGCCGACGGCCGCGACGAGCTCGCCGACGCTGATCGAGCCGCGCATCGCCAGGTGCGCGCCGACCAGTCCGATGATCGCGATGAAGGTTCCGGTGAGGGCGAGGATCGCACCGTCGTGCCAGGCGCGGCTGCGGGCGGCCCGCAGGGCCGCGGCCAGCGAGTCCTGGCTCGTGCGCCGGTAGCGGGACACCGCGGCGGCCTCGGCGCCCATGCCCTTGAGCACCCGCAGCCCCGCGACGAGGTCGGCGGCGACGCCCGACGCGTGCGCGGCGCGGTCCTGTTCGACCTCGCTGCGCTCTTCGAGCGGCCGGCTGATGAGGTGGCCCAGCCACAGCAGCGGCGGGACGCCGAGCAGGATCAGCAGGCCCAGCGGCAGCGAGATGCGCAGCAGTGCCACCGCGCTGATGACGAGGCCGGCGGTCGCCGACAGGGCGTACGTCACCGCGGCGGCGGTCGCGCCCACCCGGGTCGCGTCTCCCGTGGCGATGGCGGTGAGCGCGCCGGGCAGCCGGCCCTTGTCGGCGCCGCCGCGCGGGTCGAGCACCTTGGCGCCCAGGGTGAGGCGCAGGCCGTGGGAGGCGTGCTCGGCGGAGCCGTCGGTGATCCTGGCGGCGATCCGGTAGCAGGTGGACAGGGCGAAGAAGAGCGCGGCGAGGACGAGGAGCCAGCGCAGCAGGGGCCCGGTGGCGCCGGTCGCCACCGCCTGGTCGATGATGACGCCTATGACCACGGGCACCAGGGCCTCGCAGCCCTGGTGCGCCATGCCGAGCAACGAGGCCGTCGTGACACGGCGTCGCTGACCCCCGACCGCCTTCCGGAGGACTTGGCTCCCCGTCGGTCCTCCGTCGAGCATGCGTTCCTCCGCGAGATGGTCTGATGGTTAGGTAAGGCTAGTCTAAGCAGGCTTCCGCCCGCGTTCCGCGCGGAGGTCCGGATGCCCTACTTGTGCCATGTGTCGACACGTTGACCGTGTAGGGCGGATTCGCTTAGGGTTACCTAAGTATCCTTTGATCCGTACGTCCTGTTCTCATACCGGTGCGATGCCGCCAGGGAGAGTCGCTGTTGTTGATCGAAACCCGGGCGGCGTCCGGAAGCGAGGCCGCCGGTCCGATCGCGCCGTCGACGTCCCGGTCCGTGACGGCCGTACGGACGGCGGGCCTTCTCATCGGGCTCGCCGCACTGGTCCTGACCGGACTGCTCAGCGTGTGGGTCGGCACCAAGGGGATCCCGTTCCTGTCGACTTGGAGCGTGCTGTGGCACCCCGACGGGTCGCAGGTCTCGGTCATCATCCACGAGTACCGCATCCCCCGTACCCTCCTCGGCCTCACCGTGGGCGTGGCCCTGGGCCTGTCCGGTGCGCTGATGCAGGCACTGACCCGCAACCCGCTCGCCGACCCCGGCCTGCTCGGCGTGAGCCTCGGCGCCTCCACCGGCGTGGTCGTGGCCATCGCCTTCCTCGGCGTCGGCGCGGCCCTGGGCTACGTCTGGTTCGCGTTCGCGGGCGCCGCCATCGCCTCGGTGGTGGTCTACCTGCTGGGCTCCTCCGGCCGGTCGCTGGCCACGCCCGACCGGCTGGTCGTCGCGGGCGCCGCCGTCACGGCGGTGCTCACCGCCTTCAACACGGCCGTCCTGCTGCTCAATCCCCAGGCGTTCAACAAGTTCAGGTTCTGGACGGTCGGCTCCCTCTCGGGCCGCGACCTCGACTTCCTCTACGTGATCTTGCCGTTCGTCGCCGCGGGGCTGCTCGTCGCCCTCCTGCTGGCGCCCTCGCTCAACGCCCTGGGCATGGGCGACGACGTCGGCCGGGCCCTCGGGGTGAACGTCACCCGGACCCGCGTGCTGGGCGCCCTCGCGGTGATGCTGCTCTGCGGCGCGGCGACCGCCGCCGCGGGCCCGATCGGCTTCGTGGGCCTGGCCGTTCCGCACGTGGCCCGGTTCGTGGTGGGACCCGACCAGCGCTGGGTGCTCGCGTACTCGATGCTCATCGCGCCCGTCCTGCTGATCGGTTCGGACGTGCTGGGCCGGGTGCTCGGAGCGCCCGGCGAGATCCAGGTCGGCATCGTCACCGCGTTCCTCGGCGCACCCCTGTTCATCGCGCTGTGCCGCCGCCGAAAGCTGGTCATGCTGTGAGTGCCGCACACGACGCCGACACCGCCGTCGCCCCCGAGTCCCGTACCGGCGAGGACCACGCGTCCCGTACCGCCGCCGCCCACGTGCCCGGCCCCCGCATCCTGAGCGGCTCGGTCCTGCGCACCCGGGGCGGCCGGTACTCCCTGCGGATGCAGGGCCGCACCGTGGCCGTGACCGTCATCCTGCTGGTCGTCCTCGTCGCCGTCATGGGGATCACCCTGACGACGGGAGACTTCGACCTGTCCGTCGGCGAGGTGCTGGAGGCGCTCTTCGGCAGCGGCGGCGGCGCGGCCGACTTCGTCGTCAACACGCTGCGCATGCCACGGCTCGTGACGGCCCTGTGCGTCGGGGCGGCCCTGGCCGTCAGCGGCGCCATCCTGCAGAGCCTGACAGCGAACCCGCTGGGCAGCCCCGACATCATCGGCTTCACCAACGGGTCGGCGACCGGAGCCCTCGTCGTCATCGTCGTCCTGCACGGCAGCATGACCCAGATCGCGATCGGGGCGCTCGTCGGCGGACTCCTCACCGCCGCGGCCATCTACCTCCTCGTCGTCGGCGGCGGGCTCCAGGGCTTCCGGCTCGTCGTCATCGGCATCGGGGTCAGCTCCCTGCTGCTCGCCGCCAACTCGTACCTGATCACCCGGGCGAGCTGGCAGGAGGCGCTGGAGGCCCAGGCCTGGCTGATCGGCAGCCTGGGAAACCGGGGCTGGGACCAAGCCACCGCGATCGGCACCGCCGTCGCCGTACTGCTCCCGCTCGCCCTGCTGTTCGCCCGGCGGCTCTCCATGGTGGAGATGGGTGACGACACGGCCAGGGCGCTCGGCGTCAACGTACGCGCCAGCCGTACGGCCCTGCTCCTCATCAGCGTCGCGCTGGCGGCGTTCGCCACCGCGGTGACCGGGCCCATCTGGTTCGTCGCCCTCGCGGCCCCCCAGATCGCCCGGAAACTCACCCGTTCGTCCGGCCCCGCCCTGGTTCCGGCCGCGGCGATGGGCGCGGTCCTGCTGGCCGGAAGCGACCTCGCCGTCCAGCGCGTCTTCTCTCCCGCCCTCCTGCCGGTGGGCACGGCGACCGGCACCATCGGCGGCCTGTACCTCATCTGGCTGTTGGTCACGGAGTCACGAAAGAGCCGCGCATGACTGGAACCCTTCGCCCCACGGCCCGACTGAGGGCCGAGGACCTGACCCTGTCCTACGACCAGCGGACCGTGGCCGCCTCCCTGGACGTGGTCATCCCCGACCACTCCTTCACGGTGATCATCGGGCCCAACGCCTGCGGGAAGTCCACCCTGCTCAAGGCGCTGGCCAGAATGATCAAGCCCCAGGCCGGCGAGGTCTACCTCGACGGGGCCGCCATCGCGTCCTACCGGTCCCGCGAGGTCGCCCGCCGGCTCGGCCTGCTCCCGCAGTCCTCGACCGCGCCGGGCGGCATCACCGTGGGCGACCTGGTGGCCCGCGGCCGCTATCCGCACCAGAAACTGCTGAAGCAGTGGTCCGCCGAGGACGAGTCCGCGGTCGCCGAGGCGATGCGCCAGACCGGCGTGCTCGCCCTCGCCGACCGGCCCGTCGACGACCTCTCCGGCGGCCAGCGGCAACGCGTCTGGCTGTCCATGGTGCTGGCGCAGCAGACGTCCATCCTGCTGCTGGACGAACCGACGACCTACCTCGACATCGCCCACCAGGTCGAGGTGCTCGACCTGTGCGCCGATCTGCACGAGCACAAGGGCCACACGATCGTCGCGGTCCTCCACGACCTCAACCAGGCCTGCCGCTACGCCACCCACCTCGTGGTGATGAAGCCGGGCGGCATCGTCGCGGCCGAGGGCGACCCCTCGCAGATCATGACCGAGGAGCTGATCGAGGACGTGTTCGGCCTGTCGTGCCGGATCATCGAGGACCCCGAGACCGGCACGCCCCTGATGGTGCCCACCGCCCGCAAGCGGACCGCCGCACCCGCCACTTCCTAGGGACGGACCCGCATGCTCACCACCCGCCTGACGAACGCGAACATCCTCACGATGGACCCGGACCACCCGGTCGCCCACGACCTGGGCATCTGGCACGGCCGGATCGTGGGTCTGGACGAGGCGGTGACCTCGCTCCCCGCGCGCGAGGTGATCGACCTCCAGGGCGCCACCGTGCTGCCCGGGTTCATCGACAGTCACGTGCACCTCGCGTGGACGGGCCTGAAGGCGGGCACCCCGAGCGTCGCACCGTGCACGCGGATCGACGACGCCCTGGCGGTCGTCGCGGAGGCCGTCTCCCGGCAGAGCGTGCCCGGCGCCTGGGTGGACGTCGCCGGCTACGACCAGCGGGGGCTGGGCCGCCACCTGACCGCCGCCGAACTGGACCGGGTCAGCGGCGGCCACCCGGTGTTCCTGATGCACGACTCCGGACACGCCTGCGTGGTCAACAGCGCCGTGCTGGACCGGCTCCCCGCCCACGTCCCGCACGAGAACGGCTTCCTCGCCGAGGGCGCCATGAGCGCCGCCCGCGCGCTGCGGCCGCCGTACGCGCAGACGGAACTCGCGGACGCCGTCGAGCGCGCCGCACGGGCCTGCCTGGCCGAGGGGGTCACGGCCTGCGCCGAGGCGGGCATCGGCGGCGGTCTGCTGGGACACAGCACGGTGGAGCTCGGGGCGTACCAACTCCTGCGCGACCAGGGCCGGCTGCCGCTGCGGGTGCAGCTCATGGCGGCCGCCGACACGCTGCGGCCCGTCACGCCGCAGACCTCCGACGGCATTCCCCGCGCCCTCGACCTCGGCATGCGCACCGGCTTCGGCGACGACTGGCTCTCCCTCGGCGCGCTCAAGATCTACACCGACGGCGGGATGATGGCCCGTACGGCCGCGCTCACCAGCCCGTACCAGGGCTCGGAGCACGCCGGGCAGCTCCAGGACGATCCGGAACGCCTCGCCGGCACCATCGTCGACGGTCACCTCGCCGGATGGCAGCTCGCCGTCCACGCCATCGGCGACCGCGCCGCCGACCTCGCCCTCGACGCCATCGAACGCGCCCAGCGCCTGCGGCCGCGCCCCGGCGCCCGGCACCGCGTCGAACACGCCGGCCTGATCCGGCCCGACCAGCTCCCGCGGTTCGCGCGGCTCGGGGTGAGCGCGGTGGTCCAGCCGAACTTCCTGCGCTCCTTCGGCGACGACTACGCCGCCGTCATGGGGGAGGAGCGGGCCCCCTGGCTGTACCGGGGCCGCGGCTTCCTCGACCACGGTGTCACCCTGGTCGGCAGCTCCGACCGCCCCGTCACCGACGGTTCACCGCTGCGGGCCGTCCAGTTCATGGTCGAGCGCGCCTCGTCGTCGGGCCGGTCCATCGGCCCGGACGAGGGCATCACGGTGGACGAGGCCCTGTACGCGTACACGGTCGCCGGGGCGTACGCCTGCCACTGGGACGGCGCCGCCGGCAGCCTCGCCCCGGGCAAGCGCGCCGACCTGGTGGTACTGGGCGACGATCCGCGGCGCGTCGCCACCTCGCGCATCGGTGACATCGAGGTGGTGGCCACCTATGTGGACGGCCTGAAGACGCAAGGGCCGAATCCGCTGTGAGCGCGCGCACGGAGACCGCCGCGCGGGCCGAGGCGTTCGCCTACCTGTGGCAGGAGCCCGAGGACGAACTCCGCTGGGTCATCTGGGACCTGGGCGAGGAGACCATGGTCTTCGACCGGGAGATCAACTGCCCCGTCCACATCGACGAGGACGCGATCCGTTCCGAGGTGCTGCGCAGGATGCGCGACGCCGGTGTGCCGGAGAGCCGTGACTATCCGGGCCGCCCCTGCGCGTAGGGGCCGGACGGGCCGCGGGCCCGGCCGGGGACGGGTGCGGGGTTTGGTCCGTCAGCTTAAGTAAGGCTAACCTTAGTTGATGGCTCCAGTGGTGCGGCGATCCTGCCGCCTTCCGCGCGTGCTGGAGCCGTAAGGAAAGGGAACCCTTGATCACGGCCACTCCGCGGACCGCCCCCCGGTCCGCCCGCACCCCCCTGCCCGCCGCCCTTCCCGTCCGCACCGCGAAACCCCGGGACGCCGCCGCCCTCTCCGCGCTGTCCCGGCCGTTCGTGCGGTCCGGTGCGCTGCGTGCGCGCCCCTTCTCCCGCTACCTTGCGGACGCGGCCGACTTCCTCCTCGTGGAGGCCACCGACGGGACGCTCGAAGGCTGCCTGGGCCTCGGTGTCCACCCGGCCGACCCGGCGCGCGGCCACGGGCCCGCCGGGGTCCTGTACAACTTCTGCGTAGCCCCCCGCAGTCAGGGCCGCGGCATCGGGGCGATGCTCCTGCGCGGCGCGCTGCTCCGCGCGAACTCCCTCGGTCTGACGTCTCTGTTCACCGCGACGACGGGAGGCGGCGCGCTGTTCCTCCGGCACGGCTTCGCCCCGGCCGACGCGGGCCGGGCCCCGGCGGACTGGGCGAACTCGCTCTCTCCCCGGCGGAACTCGCGGATCCTCGCCCGCGCCCTCTGACGGGCACCCGGGTACGGGTGCGGGCCGGGCGTCCCCGTGGG